>JALRGB010000736.1 GCA_023253575.1 Verrucomicrobiales bacterium | reverse complement strand
ATAAGTGAAATCCGCCAAAAATCAGCGGAGACGAAAAACGACCGGTTGACGAAAAATCCGCTGGTCCCCCGCCGGCCAACGCCAACGCTTCTGAACCCAGCCCGCCGCATAACGATCCAGCTCGGAATACCCGCTGCTGCGCACCACCTCCGCCTTCGCCACCAAACCAGACGGACTCACCGTAATACTCAAAAACGTCGTCCCCTGCCACCCGCGGCTGCGAGCAAATGACGGATACGGCGGAGCCGGCAATCTCGCCACCCCCACACCTCTAGGCCGGCCCTCCACCACAGCCGCCCCAGCCGCCCCAGCCGCCACCGCGCCCGCCACCGCCCGGCGCGGGACCGCCGGTTTAACCCTAGGCTCAGCCCGCCCGCGCGCCAGCGGCTCCAGCATCGGCTCCACCGCCGCCGCCGGAGGGACCGCTAATAATTCATCCGCATCCAACACCTCCACCAACAACGGCCCATCGAGTACCTCACTCACCTCCGGTACCACCAATGAGGCAACCGGCTCCACCGCCGCCGGCTCCACCAGCGTCACCCTCTCCTCCCTCATCAACGGAAGCTCCGCTATCTCCACCATCACCCCGCCCGCCGCTTCGTCCGCTTCCGCCAAAACTTCCACCCGCCCCGCCGCCGCCGGCTCCACCCACCCCACCCCGGAAATCGGCCTCATCAACCCCACTACCCCCACCATCACAAAAACGCCCCCCACCGCCACCACCCACGCCCGCCCCACCTCAGTCGGCTCCGACACCACCCGCCAACCACCACAACGCCACCCCAGCTCGCCCCCACCCGCCCCACCAACCAGCCGCCGCCACACGCCCGCACCACCACTGCTCGCCCCGGCCGGCAAACTCGCGGAATTGTTCGAAAAAACAAAACGGACAGACATAAGACGAACACCCTGCTACCACACACAACCCCGAACGATGAATCGAAAAAATACTCGAGTCAAAATGCTATTGCGACCCAATCTTAATTTCTCCTTGCGGTTTAGAGCGCGCCCGACACGCTGCGGCTCTCATTACTGGTTCATCCCGGTTTTTGACGTATCGCCCGCAGCGCCCGCAGCGGGGTATTTGAATCTTTCGACGATCTTTTTTTGTTTTCCCTTCCAATCCGAGAAGGATTCGCCAGTCTTTGGCTTTCGCACTGCATGAGAATTGCTCTCGACGCCATGGGAGGTGACTTCGGCCCGGTCCCAAATCTTGCTGGGGCTGCCTTGGCGCTTGCCGCGTACCCGCAAATCTCCACGCTGTATCTGGTTGGACGGCCGGATGAGTTGCGTGCCGAACTGGCGCGCATTGGACTTTCGGACCGGCGAATTGAAATCATTGAAGCCACGGAAGTCGTGGATATGAAGGACAGCGCGGTCAACGCGATCCGGCGGAAAAAAAATTCATCGATTGCGGTAGCCACCGACATGGTGCGGGACGGGCGAGCCGACGCCGTCGTCAGCGCTGGGCATACCGGAGCGGCGGTGGCGGCCAGCACCTTAAAATTACGCACGTTGCAGGGTATCGACCGCGCCGGAATCCTCACTCCTTTCCCCAACGAAGCCCATGGCGTTTGTTATTTGATCGATGCCGGAGCCAACGTAGACAGCCGGCCCGAGCACCTCGTGCAGCAGGCGTTGATGGGGTGGACCTACGTCAAACACGTCCACGGCAAGACGAATCCAGCCGTTGGATTGATGTCGAATGGTGAAGAGGACAGCAAGGGCAACGATGTCACCAAGGAGGTATTTGCCCGGCTGGCGGCGATGCGGCCGCTCGGTCTGAATTTTACCGGAAACATCGAAGGCCGTGACCTGCTGGCGTCACCGGTCGATGTCGCTGTCTGCGATGGTTTTGTCGGGAACGTCCTGCTTAAAGGATGCGAAGGAACAGCCAAAGCCTTTGCCCGCGCTCTCAAGGCCGAGTTGACGGCCAGCGTCTGGCGCAAATTGCTGGCCGCCTTGCTCAAACCTGCCTTTCGCGGGGTGCACACCAAAATGTCGTATGAGACATACGGGGGCAGCCCGCTCCTCGGCGTCAACGGCGTGACCATCATTGCTCATGGATCGAGCAATGCGACCGCCATCAAAAACGCCCTGCGCATGGCGGTGGAGTCGATCAGTCACCGGGTCAACCCGCATATCACCGAGTCTGTAGAACGTTTTCTCCACTCCCCCATCCCGCCTGCCGGCAATCTTGCCGAGGCCACGCCAGTTTCCACTCATGCCTGACCGCGACCTGCTGCCTACTGAATGCCTCATGACAATTGCCGGCACCGGCAGCTACGTACCGGAGCGTGTCCTGACCAACGCCGAACTGGAAAAATCAGTCGAAACCAGTGATGAATGGATCACCACCCGGACGGGCATCAAAGAGCGCCGGATTGCCGCGCCCGGCGAGACGACGTCCGATATGGCGACCATGGCCGCCCGCCGGGCCATGGAAATGGCTGGTGTCACGGCGCCCGAGATCGAGCTGATCATTGTCGCCACCATCACGCCCGATACGATTTTCCCCTCCACGGCGTGTTATGTGCAGCGTAATCTGGGAGCCAAAAATGCGGTCGCTTTTGACATTTCGGCTGCCTGTTCCGGGTTTTTGTATGCGATGCAAATCAGTCGGCATTTCATCAATACCGGCAATCGAAAAACGGCCTTGATCATCGGAGCGGAAAAACTTTCGAGCATCGTCAACTGGGGCGACCGCAACACGTGTGTGCTTTTTGGCGACGGAGCTGGAGCCGCCATTCTGCGCCGTCGCAGCACCGACGAGGCTGTGCGTGAACCGCAGGTGCTGGTCACCGTGATGGGGACCGATGGGACATTGACCGATATTCTCAATGTTCCCGGAGGCGGCTCCGCTCTTCCCATCACCGCTGAGAATGCTCATTTGCGTCTCAATACCATCCACATGCAGGGCAAGGAGACATTCAAGGCCGCCGTCACCAACGTCACCGCCGCCTGCGCCCGAGCCATCGATCTCGCCGGCCTGAAACCGTCGGACATCGATGTCATCGTCCCCCACCAAGCCAACGTCCGCATCATCGATGCCGCCGCTGACCGCCTCGGCATCCCAAAAGAACGCGCCTTTACCAATATCCACAAATTCGGTAACACCAGCGCCGCCGCCTGCGCCATCGCCCTCGACGAAGCCAACCGCACCGGCGTCATCAAACCCGGTAACAACGTGCTCCTCGTCGCCTTCGGCGCCGGATTCACCTGGGCCGCCAGCGTGGTGCGCTGGTAAAACGATTAAAACGACGCGCGCCAGTGACGTTCATGGCGCCCCCCACCATCAACGCGGCACCACGCGAAGCCGCAAAAACGTGCGGTCGGACAGCGGCAGCAACGACTGGGCCGTCAGAGTGCGCACTCCCTCCAGCGAGCTGGCCCCGACTAACGACCAGCGTGATCCATCACCCGGATCAACCGACCACGATTGCATGTCATCTGAGTATTCGATGACGACCCGCGCTTCATCCGCTCCGATGCGTTCCGTCCAGGTGAGACCGGGCACAGCAGAGACCGGTCCGATGCTCGGACCGCTGACGACAGCATATTCCAGCAGCGAAGGAAAATCCGCCCGGGACAGACTGTCGCCCACCCCCGGACTCCCTCCCAACTGCCGACTTGGACGCCAATGGGTGGCCACCGCAGGATCAAAAGCCGGGTCCAGATGGATAGCCGTCAGCGACCAGCCCAGTCCGTCCGCTTCCGGCGGCCATGGCAGCGCATCCCCGAGCGCGCGAGGAGCCAGGCCCCAGGTGCACGCGGTGCAGCGCGGGTACTCCACGTCCACCGCCCCCCCGCACCGCCGGCAGGTCAGGAGCTGCCCCGCACAGGCGCACGCCTCGGAGCAGTAGGGACGGCCGCCCTGGTCGCCCACTGCGACATCATCTTCCTCGCCACGGGCAATCACGCGCTCACGCCCCCGCTGCTCGCCCTCGCGCGGGAGGACACGGTCTTCTTCACCGTGACCTCGGCCGATGACGAACTGGATCTCGAGGGCCTGGTGGCCTCGGGTGTCCTCGTGCCGGAGCCGGCCCGCCACCCCTTGCTGGCGACCTACCGGGTGGCGGCGTCCGGCCGACGGAGTCACCTCGGCTTCGACGGCGACGCACCCAATATGCACTCAACCTTCGGCAATACCGACCCGACCATCCACCTGCCCAATGCCGCCCATGTCGCCGCCGGCGTGGTGCTGGCGCGCCACCTGTCCGACTTCCCGCACGACGTTGTCCCGATCCCGCCCGAGATCGAGCAGGTGGTCGCCGACGTCTTCGAGGCGTCCTACCGCGAGGCGTCCACGATTCACTGACCCGTGCCGACTCTGCGGGGGATGCCACGCGAGGACCTGCCGTCCGTCCACAATGGCTCCGTGACCGTGAGCGCGCCGACCCTGGCCCACCCCGGGCCGGGATCCGAGCTGCGCCCCCATCGGGGCCCCGAGGGGCTTGCCCTGGAATCGGCTCGACGGTGGAGCGTTCTCATCCTGGCCATCGTCGGGCTCGGGCTGGAGACGGTGAGCGTCATCACCGTCTGGGGCCAGCTGCCCGCCCTCCAGCGCGGCGTCATCGTCGTCGCTGTC
>JALRGB010000652.1 GCA_023253575.1 Verrucomicrobiales bacterium | reverse complement strand
GGCGGTGGGTTCATTCCGTCCATCTTCGCTGCGGTCGGTATTGACGCGGCGGCCGTAGCGGACGGCGCCTTCGGCGGCCCAGGCATCGATGTAGCGCCCTGAGGCATCGAACGGGTATTCGGCCCGGGGCATGCGGTGTGGGGGGGTGGCGATCGACTCCGGGGTCAGCGTCAATTTTTGTTTGGGAGTGGTGCAGGCGCCGACGGTCGCCGCGATGACCACGAGCAGGCCGCGGGCCACGGTGCGGGGAATGATCTTTTCGGAGGACATGCCGGGTAAAAACGAGGTGCTTGGCCTATGGTGCAAGCCGAAAAGGCCGGTCTTTCCGTGAGTGGGGGCGTGAGCCGAGGGCGGAAGGCGGGAGCGTGAGGCTGGAGCGTGAGGCTGGGGCGTGAGGCTGGGGCGTGAGGCGAGGGCGTGGGGGTTAGACAATTCGCTCCACAAACGAAGCGGCTTCGAACGGTTCGAAGTCTTCCGCTGTTTCGCCGGTGCCGATGAAGCGAACGGGGATGTTTAATTCTTGTTGGATGGGGACGATGATGCCGCCTTTGCCGGAGCCGTCGAGTTTGGTGACGATGATGCCGGTGAGTGACCCTAGCGCTTTTTGAAATTCCCGGGCTTGATTGAGGGCGTTGGAGCCGGTGGTGGCGTCGACGACGAGCAGGGTTTCGTGGGGGGCCTCTGGGTCTTTGCGGGCGAGGATGCGCCGGATTTTCCCCAATTCTTCCATCAAATTGTGGCGAGTGTGGAGGCGGCCGGCGGTATCGCAGATGAGGAAGTCGAATCCTTCGCGTCGGGCGCGGTCATGGGCCTCGAAGCAGACGGCGGCGGGATCGGCTTGGTAGTGAGTTTTGACGATGGGCACGTTGAGGCGGGAGGCCCATGTTTCCAGTTGTTCAATGGCGGCGGCGCGGAACGTATCGGCGGCGGCGAGCAGGACGCGGTGGCCCTGACGTTGCAGCATGTGGGCTAATTTGGCGGAGGAGGTTGTTTTGCCGGTGCCGTTGACGCCGGTGACGAGGATAACGGTGGGCCCGGAGGTCGCTCGCCGCAGGGGGGCGGCGCGTGCGGGCAGGATCTTAGTGATTTGCTCGCGGGTGGCGGCGGCGATTTCCTCTAGGCGCAGACTGCTTCCGCGGGCCCGCAATGAGTCCAGAAGCTGGTCCGTAAAGACCGGTCCGAGGTCAGCCTGAATCAAGAGGGCTTCTAAATCCTCCCAATCAATGCTGGGTCGGCGGACAAAGAGGGATTTGAGTTTGGAAAATAGTCCCACAGGGTGGAGGTGTGAGGGGTGAGATGGCGGACGGGCGGGACCGGATCAAGTCGGGCTCTGGTCGGCGGGTTCTCGAAGTGGCTCGACGGCAGAATCGATTTTGGGCTGGGGCGGCCGGACCGGTTGCGGGCGGCCTGTTCTGGGGCCGGGTTCTGGGGTCCGCAGCGGGCGAGACAATTGTTTTTTCAATTCGTCGAGCACGCCGTTGATGAAGCGTGGCGAGTCTGGGGTGCCGAGGCGGCGCGCGACCTCGATCGCTTCATTGATGGCGACGATGGGCGGCGTCTCCAGACAAAAGAACATTTCGTAGATGGCGAGTCGCAGGACATTGCGATCGACGACCTCGAGGCGGTCGAGGGCCCAGTTGGAGAGGGCTTGGGTGAGGCGCTCATCGACCTCACGTCGGCGTGCGATGACGCCGCCGATGAGAGACTCGGCGAATTTGCGGGCTCCGGGTCCGGCTTGGTGGACGGTCCAAAATAGCTCGAGACCGGAGGCGTCGGGGGCGGGATTTTGGTCCAGACTGTAGAGAAATTGAACGGCGGCCTCACGGCCTTCACGGCGCAGGCTGCTCATGTGCTGGCGCGATCGCGTTCACGGACGCCGGGGTAGGCGGTGTGTAGTTTTTGGAAGAGTTCGGCCATGGTGAGGGCGGCGCGAGCGGCTTCCACCCCACGATTGAGTTCTGAGCCGAAGCATCGTTCGCGTGCTTGTTCCTCGTCTTTGAGGAGCAGGACCTCATTGATGACGGGTAGTTCATGGCGAACGGCCATTTCGGCCAGCTGGGTGGCCACGGTACGGGCGATGATGTCGGCGTGGGCGGTGGATCCTTCGAGGACGACACCTAGGGCAATGACGACATCGGCGCCGGTGTGGTTAAGAACGTATTCAGCGCACACGGGGATTTCGCCTGCGCCGGGCACCCGGTAGAGGGGGATGCTGGAGTTGGGGAGCAGGGCGACGATCTCATTGCGGCACGAGTCAATGAGACCTTGCACGAAGTCTTCATTGAAGGTGCTGGCCACAATGGCGAAAGTTCGACGCGGTCCAATCAGGCGTGGGCGGCGGGTGATGGTCTTGTCCGACATGGATCGAGAGAGTGGCTTCCGCATCATCACGCCGCAAGACTGATTTTGCGCGGCGGTGGGAAATGCGGGCTTTTTTGTGACGAATTTCTGCTTCCGCACCGGTCAAGGCGACCTCTAGCGCGGTGATGCGGCTCGTTGGTAGTGGCTTGGACCGGGAGGGCGGGGGAGATTAGCGGGTTTTGGCTGTTGGGCTGCGCAAAGTTTCTGGGGTGAAGTCGGCCTCGCTCAGGGTGACTTCATGGCGGCTGCTGGATCCTTCGAGTTCCGTGAGTGAGTCGTGTCCTGGGCGGCTGACTGAAAAGCTGGAGGCGACGGGGCGGCCGGTGTCGTCTTTGGCGACTCGGGTGGTGACGATGCGTCTTGCCACCTGACCGGAGGCGAGGAGTTTCTCGATGCGCATGGGAACGAGTTTTTTCGGATCGATCCAGCTGCGGACTGCGCTGTAGGAGGACCGTTGATTTTTACCGGGTTTGGATTCGAGAATGAGGCAGGGGAGGCGGTCGATGGTTTCGGTGCCGGCGATGGATTGGTGTTCCCAGGCGAAGAAGTTATCGAGCAGGTCTTCGTACGAGAGGTCGCTGCCAAAGACGGGTTCCTGCCAACCGGCGGGGGGCGGGGGCAGGGGGCGGAGGGAGTCGGGCGGGGTGAAGACGGCGCCGGTGACGGGGTGGTCGTCTGACCGATTCAGGGTAAAGCCTTCGCCTTTTCGTTCTTTGGGCCAGAGCACCTGGTAGGTCAGTTTGGTGGCGGTCGCGGTGCGCAGTGATTTAACGGCCAGTTGGAGGACGGATTTTGGGGCGGTGGCGGCGGCGCGGAACTCGATTTTCAGGCGCACAGTAGACGCGCCGTCTTGGATGCCGGCGGCGAGCTGGGACGAGAGTTCACGGGCGCTGGGCGGTGATTCTTGGGCGGGGACGGGGGAGGCGATGAGGGCCGCTGCGAGCAGGGAGACGAGCAGCAGTGGGCGCAAGCGGGAAAGGATCATGTCAGTGGCGGGGGTGGAGGCGGGGGTGGAGGCGGGGGTGGAGGCGTTATCCGTGGAGGGCTAGGCTGGGGGAGAGGCGTGAGCTGCGCCAGCCGGGGTAGAGACCGCTGATGACGCCGACGACAACGGCGATGGCGATGGAGATGAGCAGGAGGCGCGGGCTCAGATCCGGTTCTAGCAGGCCGCGGATGGCGGGGGTTGTTTCAAGGATTTTCAAGCCGAGGGCGCCGAGGGCAACTCCGAGCACGCCACCGAGCAGGCCGAGCAGGGCTGATTCTAGCAAGACCATCAACATGATACGACGTCGTTTCCAGCCGACGGCGAGCAGGATGCCAATTTCGTGAGTGCGCTCGAAGACGGTCATGAGCATGGTATTCATCACGCCGAGAACCCCGACGATGATGGCCAGCAGGGAAGTGCTCCAGCTCATGGCGCGCGCCACGCGAAACCCTTGACTGGTACCCACAACCTCGCTGGCGACCATGGCCCGGCCTTCCGGGAAAATTTCTTTGATGGAATCGCAGAGGGCGGTCACCTCTTGTTTGGTGGTGCCTGGGGTGACACGGATATCGA
>JALRGB010000634.1 GCA_023253575.1 Verrucomicrobiales bacterium | reverse complement strand
CTCCAGCGACGCATCGAATCCATCGTCAGCCAGCTCCCTCCCCCGCCCGCCAAAGATCCGCCCGCCCTAGCCCGAAAACTCAATAATGCCAAACAAGCCCTCGCCCTCGTCTCAGGATTAGAAGGGCGATCAAATGAACATGTCAAGCGGCGGCTCGATGCCATTATGAAAGCTGTTGAACGCGAGGACTTCGACGCCGATTCCGATGAATTCTCGGGTAAGTCCGGGGCCAAACCCATCTCCGCAGGTCAGCTGTATTCGAATCAGAAAATTTGGGATCTCTATAATAAGGCAGAAGTCGAACGCCTGCACGATGGCCATGTCAAACCCCCTAATGTGTTCTTCGGTCTGAAAAAACAACTCGGCCTCAAAGCGCCGGAAGAACTTAGATCGTGGCGCCCCACCCGGGCGGTTTTTGATTGGGGAAGCGAGGTGAGTACCCTTCGACTGAATCTGGTGGTTCTTGGTATTTTTTGTGGGTTTTGTTTGATTGGGTTGTTTTTTTCCCTGCGCCGCCGACTGACGTCAGTCTGAGCCGCTCGATCGGCCTGTTTCGGCCTGGATGGTGAGGGGGCGTGAGAGGGGGGAGGGGGCCATGAAGTGGCGTGTAGGCGGGTCGGAGGCCCTGCCGCGGAGTGGAAAAATGGGGTATTTTACGGAAGAAAGAGAGATGATTTCATGATAATGAGTGG
The DNA here is from genome assembly GCA_023253575.1 of Verrucomicrobiales bacterium. GTDB lineage: Bacteria > Verrucomicrobiota > Verrucomicrobiia > Verrucomicrobiales > V1-33 > CAJBME01. The sequence goes on along the minus strand of JALRGB010000634.1, from coordinate 8,749 downwards.
GTTGCTATAAAAACGGCGTATTTGCACCAGATCGCGGAAACTCTGGTTTTTTAATTGCCAAATTTCCTAAGAATTGTTAATGGTGGGGCGAAGTGGGGCAAAATGGGGGATTTGACACCATCGACGTGGACTTTTCATGGTCACGTTCAGCAAACCTTGGATACCAAGGGGCGGGTGACTGTGCCTGCGAGGTGGCGTCATGAGGGGTTGGATATTTTGCTGGCATTACCGGACGATGCGCAGCCGTCGTTACGGCTGATGCCGACGCAGGTTTTGAATTCGGTACTGGCTCGTTTGGAGGAGGATCCGACGCAATCGGACGACGTGAAGGCGGAGAAGCTACGATTTTATTCGTACCGGGCGTTTGAGTGTTCACTGGACAAGCAGGGGCGGCTGCTTTTGCCCTCGATGTATATTGAGAAGCTGGGGCTAGCGGGGCCGGTGCAGCTGGTGGGGGCATTTCGTCATTTTGAGATTTGGCGGCCGGAAGTCTGGCAGGACCATCTTGTTCACCTTCAATCCGAGCATGCTTCTGGGGCATTGCGCCTAAACCGCTGATTTTTATGCCGAGTCTTGTTCCATCAATTTCTTATGCTCCGGCGCGGCCGGCGTTGCGCGACTGGCTTGGTCATCTGGCGGCCTTTCCGGAGCGGCTGCGCGGTTGGCTTGACCAGCACAAGCTGGTGCTTCCGGGAATGCCGGGCGGGCGAGTGCCGTCGTCGGGGCCGGTATCGGAGGCGGCGCCGGTGGGGTATCACCAGAGTGTGATGGCGGAGGAGGTGGCTTATTTTCTGGCGCCGGGGCCAAACAAATTGTATCTCGATGGTACATTGGGAGGAGGCGGGCACACGGAGCAGCTGGTGCGTGCTGGGGCGAGTGTACTGGGGTTGGATCAGGATCTGGATGCGATTGATTATGCGCGTCAGCGGTTGACGGAACACGAAGACCGGGTGGCCTTCATTCACATGAATTTCCGGGATTACCCGTCCTTGCTGCGCGAGGTTGGGCTGGAAAAAGAACTGGATGGGATTTTGCTGGATCTGGGAGTTTCTTCGTGGCAGCTCGACACGGCGGACCGGGGATTTAGTTTCTCGCATGATGGTCCGTTGGATATGCGGATGGACTGCAGCAAAGGGATGACGGCGGCTGATTTGTTGGCGGAGGCGCCGGAGGAAGAATTGCGGCGGATTTTCCGTGAGTATGGGGAAGAGCCACTCGCGCACCGGGTGGCGTCGGCGATTGTGCGCCGTCGGGCGGCGGCGCCGTTTCGCACCACGGGGGATCTCGCTAGTTTTGTCGAGGAAGTCTGCGGTCGCCGCAGCGGCAAGCATCCGGCCACGCGGGTCTTTCAGGCGTTGCGGATTGCCGTCAACGACGAACTCGGGGCGCTGCAATCGGCTCTGGAGGAGCTGCCCAAGTGGTTAAAAGCAGGGGGGCGGGTCGCCGTGCTGACGTTCCACAGCCTCGAAGATCGGCTGGTGAAGCAGTATTTTGCCGAACACAGCCGACCGCTGCTCGACCGTCCGGAATGGCCCGGTCCGCGGCCGAATCCAGCCTGTTATTTTCGTCTCCTCGTCCGCAAAGGACTCGCTCCTAGCGCCGAGGAAATCGCCCGGAACCCGCGTGCGCGTTCCGCCCGTCTCCGCATCGCCGAACGCCTACCCCACCATGAGGAAGCTGCCCAGAAGATTGCCCAGTAATTCACCCAGTTTGGCTTGGGTGGGATTTGCCATTCTGCTCCTTTCCTTGGGAGGCGGGTTGGCGGGCTTGTACACGCACCGTCAGAATCAAGAAACAACCAAGCTGAAACAGCTCGCCAGCTTGCGCCGCGAGGTGACGGTCTTGCAGGAAAAAACCGCAGCCCTCACGGATGAATTCAGCGGCCGGGTGGCGGCGGCCCAGTTGAAACTGGCCGTCCGGGACCGCCAGCTGGCTTTGACCGCGATTACTCCCGAGAGGCGTATCCTCGTACCTAAATCAGCGGCGGCGGCGGCCCCCGCCGCGCTGGTCACTTCCGAGGCGGATGCCAGCCGCAGTGCCGCTGGTGCCGCTGGTGCCGCTGGTACTGTTATGGCCACCGTCGCTCGTCCCTAATCCCCCGGATTTTTTCTTTTTTTCTTTTTCATCCTCATTCCTTCCAACGCTCGCATGTCCATGCCGCCTCCCCTTCATGATTCGGATTCCAAGCTTGAAACCACGCTGTATGTTCGGGCGGTGGTGTTGAGTGCGGGACTGACTGTGGTCTTCAGTCTGCTCGGCTGGAGACTTGTTAATCTCCATGTCAATCAAGGTGATACGTTTCGGCAGGCGGCTCGTGAAATCTTCCAGCGCGAGGTGGTGGTGCCCGCTGCTCGCGGGGCGTTGATGGACCGTCAGGGGGAAGTTCTGGCTATTGACCGCCGGTCGTATTCGGTGGTGGTGGACCGCAATTTATTAGCTGATCGTAATCTGGCCCTGCGTTCGGTGTCGGCGGAGTTGGGGCAGAAAGTGACGGAAGTCGAGCGTCATTACACGCTGGAGCAGGCGCGTCAGTTGAGTGTGGACCGGTGTCTTGATCTGCTGGCCCCGCGGCTGGGGTTGGGGGCGGCGGCCTTGCGCGGGCTGGTGGGGGACAGTGTCCGCGGCGAAGTGGTGGTGGCCAAGGAGCTTCGCGATGAAGAAGCTCAGGCCTTGAAGGATTTTATTGAAGAAGAGTCCTTACCAGGGGTTTTCGTGAGGGAGGGGCTGCGGCGTTTCCATCCCATGCCGGATTTGGCGGTGCATATTTTAGGATTTACCAACAACGAGAATACCGGAGTTGAAGGCATTGAAAAGTCGATGGATTCGGTCCTGCGCGGGGTGCCCGGGCACCAGTGGTTCGAGCGCACATCTAAAGGGGGCGAAAGGTTATCGTCGACTCGTCCGCCGCAGGCGCCCCAGTCTGGGCGCTCGCTGCGATTGACTCTTGATCATCAGATTCAGCGGTTGCTGGAGGAAGAGCTTGATGCGGTGGGCGATGATCCCGCTGATGTCTATGTGCCGCTGCTGAAAGCCAAGGGCGTCTCGGTCATTCTCATGGATCCGGCCACCAATTCCATCCTCGCGATGGCCAGCCGGCCGCATCACAATCTGGCCGACCGAGGAAAGCTGACTCCTAACCTTGCGGTTTCCGAGACCTTCGAGCCCGGATCTACTTTCAAAATCGGGGCTTATATCGGGGTGCTCGACGAACAGCTGGTTGGCCTCGCCACGCCGTTGAACCTGCACGGCGGCCGCTATGAAAAAGGCGAAATCCGCATCCGTGACGATCATCCGGTCGAAGGCGCCACCGTGCTGACGGCCTTTTCTCATTCCAGCAATATTGCCGCCTACAAGTTGGCTTCTCAGCTGGGCGCCGTCCGTTATCATGGGTATTTGCGCAGCTTGGGGTTTGGCGCGCGGACCGGTGTGCCGCTGCCGAATGAGGCCACCGGCCTGCTGCGGCCAGTGGAAAAATGGGGTACGCTATCGATGCGCAGTCTGTCGTTCGGTTATGAAGTGAACGTGACCCCGCTGCAGCTGCTCAACGCTTTTTCTGCGGTTATCAATGGCGGTATGATGCGCGAGCCCCGGTTGGTTGAGGCGGTGCTGGATCAGGATGGTGGCGTGCTGGAAGACCGGCCGCCGGTTGAGCTCCATCGCGTGTGTTCGGAGGCGGCAGCCCGCCAGTTGCGGACCGCTATGTATGAGGTGGTCAAAAAAGGCACGGCCAAGCAGGCCGCCATTCCCGGGTTTCTCGTGGGCGGTAAAACCGGCACAGCGCAAAAATATGTGCCAGCGCGCAAGGCCTACGCCGACGGTGCTTATGTCGTCACGTTCGTGGGTTTTGCCGAATCCATGGCCGGGGTCGAACTGATGGGCGTCGTCGTTGTCGATGACGCGGACGTGCCCGCCAACAAGGAGTATGGCGGCCACCTGTCCGCCCCGCTTTTCCGGCGGATCGCCGGCAAAATCCTCGCCCATCGGGGCGTGGAGCCCAATCCCGAGTGGATGCCCAAAAATTCCACCCTCGCGGTTGACCGCTGACCCGCGTCAGACCGCCCGTTCTTTTTCTTATTTCCATTCATCATCCACCATCCAGCCCAGTGACCTTATCCGATCTGCTTTCCTCCATGCGCACTCTCACCTCCTCCGGGCCGGGGGATGTGGACGTGCATGGGGTGACCCATGACTCGCGACTGGTCCGCCCAGGGTTTATTTATTGCGCGCTGCCGGGGGAAAAGTCCGATGGTACAGCTTTTATTGATCAGGCCATCGAGGCTGGGGCCGTGGGTATTCTCTCGGCCGCTGCGGCGACCCGCACTGGCGTGGCTTGGCTGCGGTCGCCGGAACCTCGGCGCGCCATGGCAGAGCTGGCTGCCGCCTTTCACGGGCATCCTAGCCGCGCTCTGCGCGTGGCCGGCGTGACCGGAACCAATGGCAAGACTACCGTGGCCTTTCTCCTGCATCACCTGATTCAGGCGTCGAGGGGAAGAGCCGGGCTCATCGGAACCGTGCTCTATGACGATGGCGTGAACCAAAGTCCAGCCAGTCATACCACCCCCGAAAGCCCTGAACTTCAAGCGTGGTTGGCGCGCATGGCCACTCACGGTTGTGGAGGGGTGGCCATGGAAGTCAGCTCCCATGCCCTGAAGCAAAATCGCGTGGACGGGGTCGACTTCGACGCCGGTATCTTCACCAACCTCACTCAGGACCACCTCGATTTTCATGGCAGCATGGAATCGTACTTCGAAGCCAAGGCACTGCTTTTTGATGCTTTGGCCGCTCAGGCGGACAAAAAGCCGGTAGCGGTCATCAACGTTGATGATCCGGCCGGGCGTCGGCTGGCGACGCGCCTCGGGAATCGCGTGCGCATCATTCGGTATGGATTGGGCGCCGTGGCCGACTACCGGGCGACCAATGTCCGGTTCGATGCCTCTGGCACTCAGTACCAGCTCGAGGTTGGGGAGCGGAAATTGTTGGTGCGCCTGCCTTTGATTGGCCGGTTCAATGTGAGCAACAGCCTGGCCGCACTGGCCGGCGCTACAGCCTGCGGATTGAACCTCCGTGAGGCCGTGGGGAATTTGGCGCAAGCGCCGCAAGTGCCCGGCCGACTCGAGAGCGTGGCGGGACGCCGGTCGTTTCGCGTCTTTGTCGATTACGCCCACACGCCCGATGCGCTGGAGAACGCGCTGGTCACGCTGCGCGAGCTCAATCCGCGTCGGTTGCTGGTTGTTTTTGGATGCGGGGGTGATCGGGATGCGGGCAAACGTCCGCTCATGGGGGCGGTGGCGTCGCGCCTCGCTGATTACAGCCTGCTGACGTCCGACAATCCGCGCGGGGAACCGCCCGCCGCCATCCTTGACGAAATCAAGGCTGGCCTGACTACACCGGCTTTTGAGATTATCGAAGACCGGCGCCGCGCCATCGGTCGCGCCATCGAGCTGGCGCAAGAAGGCGACATCATTCTCATCGCCGGTAAAGGTCATGAAACCTACCAGATATTTGCCGACCGGACGATCGAGTTTGACGACCGTCAGATAGCTCGCCGCTTTATTGAGGAAAAACCTGCCGTGTCGGGTGCAGAAAATTCGCGGCGTGGTCCGAATCAGCCGCCGCCCCGTGGCGGAAGGAGGTCCGGATGAGGGCGTTGTCTTTAGAACAACTGGCCGCGTGGTCTGGCGGTATGCTGGTGGGCGGGGCGATCGGAGCATCCGAGCTGGTGGTCACCCGCGTCTCGACTGATTCGCGTGGTGATTTGACCGGCGCGTTATTTGTTCCGCTCGTCGGGGAGCGGCATGATGGTCATGATTTCCTCCCGCAAGCCTTCGCTCGCGGGGCGGTGGCGGCGCTGAGCAGTCGGTCGGCCGGCGAGTCCGCTCAGGGTCCTTTGATCGTGGTGAAAGACACGTTGGCTGCCTTGCAGCAGCTGGCCGTCGGCTATCGCCAATCACTCGGGCCATTCACGGCGGTGGCGGTAACCGGATCGAATGGTAAAACATCGACCAAAGATTTTCTGGCGGCGGTGCTGGGGCGGAAATTTCGCGTGCATGCCACTCGGGGTAATTTGAATAATCACATTGGGGTGCCTCTGACGCTATTGGGGGTGGAGCCGGAGCATACGGCCGGTGTTTTTGAGATGGGCATGAATCACTTTGGCGAGATTGCGCCGCTGGCGGCCATGGTGCGGCCTGAGGTCGGGGTCATCACCAATATTGGTACGGCTCATATTGAGTTTTTGGGGAGTCGCGACGGCATTGCCGAAGAAAAAGGTCGATTGGTCGAGGCGGTGGCATCCGATGGCGTGGTGATTTTGAATGCGGATGATGATATGACACCCGGGCTGGCGGCCCGGGCTGTGGCGCCGGTCGTGACGGCGGGGCTGACCGGTGGCGAGGTGCGCGCCGAGCGGGTCGAGGGGGCTTCTTTTGACTTGGTGGTACCCGGGCAGCCTAGGGTGCGCGTCCATCTGCCGGTGCCCGGCCGCCATATGATTGGCAACGCGCTGCTCGCAGCAGCCGTCGGTTGGAAATTGGGGGTTTCGTCCGAAGAAATCAAAGCGGGTCTCGAATCAGCGGTGCTGCAGGGTGGGCGGCTGCAATTTCGTGAAGCCGAGGGGCTCAGGTTTCTCGATGACAGCTATAATGCGAATCCTGACTCGATGGCGGCCGCCCTGGGCACGCTCCGCGAGCAGTCGGTGGCCGGGCGACGGCTGGCGGTGCTCGGGCGCATGGGTGAACTCGGGCCGCACGCCGGGGCCGGACACCGGGCCGTGGGAATTGCCGCCGCGGAGGCCGCGGTCGATTTCTTGCTCACGGTTGGCGATAATGATGATGCGCGTTTGATTTACGAGGCGTTCGGTGATGCGACCCGTTCACAGGCGTGCGCCACTCATGCGGAGGCCGCGGCTTGGCTGCGGACGCATGCGGCTGCGACCGACTTGATTTTGCTCAAAGGCAGTCGTTCGGCCTCGATGGAGAAGGTCATTGAGGCCCTCGTTTCTTCCTCGTCGCATTCCCCCTGCTGATTAACTGATTCTGGAGATGCTTTATTGGATTTATCAACTGACTGAAGGTCTGCATCACGAGGGCTTGCCATACAAGCTCTTGAATGTTTTTAAGTATCAGACGTTTAGGGCTGCGGTGGCCTGTCTTTTTGCTTTCCTTCTGATCGTACTGACCGGGGAGTGGGTCATTCGCAGGCTCATCTCGTTGAAAGTCGGGCAGCCGATCCGCACTGCGGAGGAAGTGCACAAGTTGTTTGAACTGCATGGTCGGAAAAAAGGTACGCCCACCATGGGCGGGATCATGATCATCGCGGGCGTGGTGCTGGGCACTCTGCTCTGCGCGCGCTGGGACAATCTCTTTGTGTGGGTCTCGCTTTTCGTTTTCCTCGGGCTCGGGGCGCTCGGATTTATGGATGACTTCACGAAAGTCGTGAAAAAGAATTCCAAAGGACTGCCGGCCCGCGCCAAGCTGGTGGTGCAGCTGGGCATTGCCCTCGTGGCTTCGGCGGTGCTGTGTTATTCTCATGTGGCGGATGATTTCATCGGGCAGCTGTATGTGCCATTTTTGAAAAACCCGCTGCTGAACGACATGGGGCTTCTTTCGCTCGCCTTTTTCTCGGCTGTTATTGTCGGAAGCAGCAACGCGGTGAATCTGACCGACGGATTGGATGGTCTGGCCACCGGGTGCACGCTGACCGTGGCCCTTGCTTACGGCTTGTTTTGTTACGCTGTCGGCCGACAGGATTTTTCTGGTTACTTGAATATTCCACACCATGCCATGACCGGAGAATTGGCTGTGGTGTGCGCTGCGCTGGCCGGCGCTAGCCTCGGATTCCTTTGGTACAACTGTCATCCGGCCCGCGTCTTCATGGGCGATACCAGTTCGCTCGCTATCGGGGGGCTGATCGGAACCATCGCCATCTGCTGTAAACAAGAAATCACCCTGATTATCGTGGGTTTTGTCTTCGTCATGGAAGCCATGTCCGTCATGCTCCAGGTCGCCAGTTTCAAATTGCGCGGAGGCAAACGCATTTTCCGAATGTCTCCCATTCACCACCATTTTGAACTGGGCGGCTGGCCTGAAACCACCGTCGTCGCCCGCTTCTGGATCCTTTCGGTCATCTGCGCCCTCATCGGCGTGGCTTCACTCAAACTGCGCTGACCGCCACCGTCACTTTTCTTTCGTTTTTCTTTCTCTTTTCCGCTCTCATGACACTCGCCGGACAATCCATCGCTGTGCTCGGCCTCGGGGCCAGTGGCCGCGGGGCTGCACGTCTGGCGCGTCAGCTCGGAGCCGAGGTTGTCGTCTTTGATTCTGGATCGTCGGAGGCGCTGCAGGCGGCGGCCCACGCGCTGCGCGCGGACGGGACACCGGTCGAGTTGGGAGCCGTCCAGCCGACCCCGGGCCGGAGTTTTGACCTGGCGGTGCTCAGTCCAGGCATCGATCCATCATGGGAGCTGCCCCGGAATTTCCTAGCGGCCGGGGTGCCGGTCATCGGGGAGATTGAATTTGCTTGGCAGCATCAGGACCGTCCGGTGGTGGCCATCACCGGAACCAATGGCAAATCGACTACGACCGAGCTGGTTGCTCGGGTGCTGAATGCTGGTGGGTTGCGCACGCTGCCATCAGGAAATCATGGTCGGGCATTTTCGGATGTGGTGGCGGCGGGTGAGCTGGTGGATGTGCAGACGATCGAGGTCAGTTCCTTCCAGCTCGAGACCATTGCGGCGTTCCGTCCGGCGGTC
>JALRGB010000588.1 GCA_023253575.1 Verrucomicrobiales bacterium | reverse complement strand
TCGAATCAAAGCATTCCCGATCCACCGCGATTATCCCGACGCGGCACAAGGTTTGCTTTGATGGCCTGCTCCGGTTTCGAGGACTTGGCATCCGGGAGGGCGGGGTTTTGTAGGATTTCAAACTTCGCGGCGATGATGTTGCGAAAGTTCTCCGAGATGGCGTGCCAGTCAATCACGTCAACGCGGATGGGTAGCTCACACTCTTGAAAAACTTCTCGCAACGCGGCCAGCCGCGCGAGGGGCAGTCGAACCGGGCCAAACAGGGCGATGTCGAGGTCGGAGTGTGGCTTGGCCTTTCCTGTCACGCGGGAACCGAAGGCGCGGACTTCGCACTCCGGCACCTGCGCTGCAAGCAGGCGGCGCACGACAGCCAACTGTTCTGGTGCGAGATCAATCATTTCGTGTTCGAAGTGATGTGAGGAGCGATTGAGCTGCGGCAACGAAGTGCTCAGCGCTGTCGCTGACTTCTTCAGCCGTCTCGTTATCGTGAGTGTGCGAGGTTTCGTTGCGCGCCGCATGAAAGCTCATCCAAAGGTCCACATCATCAATCAGGCGGTTTTCAGCAGCCTGTCGGAACAACTCACGCCTGGTTACGCCATCGACGGATCCAGCGCTGATGTTTGTTTCGATCCAGCGCTTCATCATTTTCCAAGACAGTTCATAGGCGACTTCGAAATTCTGAATGATGCCACTGCGCACGGTCTCCTTGAGCTCAGGTGGAAGGGTCGCCTCGAATTTGGTGGCGGCATTGACGGAGCGTTCAAGCGAGGCCGTCGCGTTTTCTAGGCTAGTGAGTTCTAGTTTCATGGCTTTGATTCGAATGACATTTTTTCGAGATTTGCTTCTCAGAATACTCACGCGGAGACGCGGAGACGCGGAGAGATTCACCACTGCACGGACGGCGTCGGCCTGATAGGCTTGGTGCTTAAACTTGATTTTCAAGGTACTTGCGGATCGAGAACCATCAGGGCGTGTGCACCACCGGGAACCCAGGCTGGATTGATTCGGTGGTCAAAGGTGGCCAGCTTGCCGCCGCGTTTTACCGCCAGTGCCAGCAGATAGCAGTCGGTCAAATGCTTGGAATGGGGCAAATCCGGAAAAAGTGAGGGATCGCGCAAGCTTAGGTCATCCGGCCAGAATTGGTGGCCGGAGGATGAAGCAATCATCTGATCGAGAAGGATTCGTGCGGTCTTCGGGCTATCGACACGATTGGCATAGGCAGTGCCAGAAAGCACACGGAGAAATCCGTTTTCCACCATGGGACAAGTCGCCCAAGCCGCGGGGTGCCGATTGACGAAAAAATGTTTTGCCCGTTCATGATGGGCGTGCAGCGGATCCACCAAGGCCAACAGGACATTGACATCGAGTAAGGTCATTTCTTGTATCCTGCAATTTCCAGAACCCTGGCATCCTCTTCATCATATTGATGGTCGATGAGATCCTGGACTTCCTCTGCACTCATCGGCTTCCGTCCCTTCTTCTTCAAGACCAGCATCCCCAGCTCGTTCATTTCGAATGGACTGTCTTCATCCAGCTGAACGGGTGGCATGATCTCCCGCCGCAGTGCGTGCTCGACCATTGCCTTGAGCGTCGTCCGACGGCGCGCGGCCAAGGCCTTGGCTTCGGCAAGAAGATCATCCGGCAAATCCAAGGTGGTTTTCATGACAAGGTCATCTTACAGCAATATGGGTGCCTAGCAAGCTCAGCGCGCTGTCACCTCCGGGCCGGGGACTGGGCCTGGATTGAGGTGAGCGGCGATTTCGGCGGTGGTGGTGGACTGGGAATGTCGGAATACTCACGCGGAGACGCGGAGGCGCGGAGGGATTCAGAAGCAGAAGTTTTTTCTCCGCGTGCTCCGTGCCTTCGCGTGAGCCTGCATTGAGATGATGAGGTGGGGGGATCCGGTCAGTCTTCCTTGTAGAGGGCCTTGAGGCGCCACCAGCGGGCGGTTGTGGGGGCGGTGGAAGTGAGGGCGACTCGTTGGTGGGTCGTTCCTGAGGTGAGGACGGCCGGGGCGCCGGATTCTTCTTTCCACGATTTCATATCGTCGCTTGATTCGACGACCACTGTGAGGCGGGGATCGAGATGGGGACGGACGAAGGTGAACGTATGACGCGCGGGATCCGTGGTGAGGGAGGCATGGGGGACGCCGTACGGTTCGGCGGGTGAGGCGGTGGCGGGCGGCAGGTCCGCGGAGGATGGATTCAGATTGAAGACGTATTCGAGCAGGGTGGGCAGGCCGTCCGATTCGGCATCGTCGAGGGGACCCCGGCCGGCCGTTGTTTGGCGGGTATCTAGCCATTCCTCGTACCGGCTGCGTGGGACCAGTCGGACGCGGGAGGAAAGGCTAGTGGCTCCGTTCTGGGAGCTGAGGCTGCCGGCGGCTTGCCATTCGCCATTGACGGCTACTTCGATGCCGAACTCTGATTGGGAGGCGGCCGGAGGATCGAGCTCGCCGAGCGGGATCCAAGAACCGGACGCCTGGCGACGGAAGCGATACACGGCCCCGCGTTGGCGGATCCCATTGACTTCGCGCCCCGGACTGCCGACGAGGAGCAGGTCACCATGGAGGGCGACCGAGGCTCCGAATTCCGCGTGGGCCTGAGGGATGGGGGCGGTGAGGGTCTGGCGTGCCACGAGCGGTGGGTCCGGCGGCGAGGAGGAGGATTTTTCGTACAGAAAGACGGCCCCGGCATTGGTCGCGCCGGTATCCTCGAACGGGGCACCCACGGCCACCCAGTTGTTGTCGGCGGCCAGAGCGAAGCCGAATCGATGGGGAGCGTTGACCGGGATTTCCTGCACCGGTTGACTGGGGATGTCTGGTCCGTTTTTCCGGAAGACGGAGAGCAATCCGGTGGCGATGCGGCTGGGGTCGCCGGAGGACCCGGCGATGACGAGATCATCCAGCAGGGCGACCCGCGTTAGCGGCTGGTAGCCGAAGGCTTGGGAGGCGGACGCCAGCTGTGGCATGGGGGCCATGGAAATCTCATTGGCGTCATTGCGGGAGATCCGGTATGGAAAGACCAGCGGTCTGGTGGAGGAGCTACTGTTGTAGGCGCCGATGACGAGCAGGTCGTCCTGAAAGGCGACCGTGTGCGCGAAGGGGGCGGGGAATACTCGGCGGGAAACCCAGAGACCGTTGGATTGTTGCAGGACATGAACTCGGGCGCTGCTGCCCCGGCTGCGGCCGCTGATGTCGTGTCCAGCTTCCACCACGGCCATCAGATCGCCGCGGAGTGCGACATCGCGGCCAAACCACCCGGAAAAGTCGGGCTCCGGAGACGTCCATTCCGCGTCGCGCCGCCAGACATCGTCAGTGTATGACCACAGTTCAGCCCGCCCGGCGAGAGCGATGGTGGACGAGTCGTCGGGGGCTCCGACGAGGAGCCGGTTGCCAGAAAACGCGAGGCCGCGGCCGAACTGATCGGGGCTCCGGTATTCGACGGTCGGGGGGGAGACGCTGACCTCGGAGCCGTCCGCCGCGGCTACCCAGATTTCCCCGGTCAGC
>JALRGB010000540.1 GCA_023253575.1 Verrucomicrobiales bacterium | reverse complement strand
AGACATTATGGAGAAGAAACTGAGTGCTGGAGAGTGGATCGAGGGGCCCGATGGCCTCGGGCAAGTTCTTGCCGTAAATGATCTGTATTGGGAAGAATGGCAAAAACCACCAGAAGGTGTCAAACCAGGCGACTGGGAACTGACCATGGTGACCTGGAAAATGTTGTGCACCTACAAAGGAAAGGTGAAAATACAGATAAAAGCTGCGAACGCGAGGCTATGCAATCGTATCGACGCAGAACAAAGGAAAGATGTGGAAACGCTATTACGAGAGGAAAATGTCGCAAGAAAGTGGCAGAAGTGTGTGATCCCAGGCGGTTTTGGGAATGTCCACTCTTTTACGTTCGACATGGAGGTAATGGAGGCAAGAGTGTTTATCCAGAAAGTGGAGACGCTCGGAGAATCGTGTAGTGAGCACTTAACGTACGAGCGAATCTGTCGACGTGTTCCAGAATTTAAAAGCCATCTGGACGATATTTTACCAAACGTGCCAGCGAACACGAAACGATTGGTTGTGCATTTGTTGAATCCAATGTTTCAGGTAGACGCGTGCAATCGGCGTGTACTGCGATTCCTCAGCATTGGTGATTAACGAATATCCGCAGGAATTGTCCCACTAATATAGATAGGAGATACGATGCACTTTGAGCCCGTTCCCACGAACTCAGAAACGGATGCGTTCGATTTCTTCTAAGGTGATTGCTTCGGCAGTACGGTCGTAGAGCTTGGTGGTTCGCGGCGACTCGTGGGCTGCGATATGGGCGGCCGTTTCAAGGGAGCCGCCGTTCTCCAGACACAACATGAATCTGGGACACCCACTTTTGTCGGGATTGTGGTCGAAAGAGTGCGTGTCTAACATGCCGATGCGTCCCGCCACACGTCCCGCGATTGAGTGGGTGTCCCACATGCGTCCACCACATGCGTCCCACTACAGTGGCGGCGTCGCCGCCTAGATGGTGGTTTCGGATTCGGTTCTTCTGTAGCCGTGAGACGCTGACCCCGGTCGCGGCGCCGAACGTCTCGCCGCGGCACCAATATTCAAGACATCCAATGACGTGGTCGATCTCGCGGATAAATGAGTGGGTGTCTGCGATGGGGTGTGGGCGGGTTTTCGTTCTAAATCCAGCTCCCGCTGTGGATTTCTTCCGCCATGATCCCCATGCCGGCCAGGCCAGCCATGGCTATTATGTACACTATATACCCTAACAGGAGGATCAATGACATGTATCCAAGGGCTAATCCGACGACCGCGAGGCGTTGATCTTGTTCTGCCGCGGGTTGGTTTTTTGCGGCTGCGTGCGCGATATGGCCGAAGATGACGGCGATCAGGCCGGCCACCGGGGTGATGACGACCCCGGCGCAACAGCAAAAATTGGTGATGGCGCTGGCTGCTGCGATAGTGCCGCTGATCACGCTGGTCAGGGCGGCCGATCCGGCTGGGCGCCGGAAAGTGTGGCTGTGCGGGTGCGGTGGCGCGGGGTGGAATGACGGCTGACCGCTGGCGGTGCCTCCTGGCCAAGGGGTGGGGACAGTTTCGGCGGGCGGTGGCGGTGGCGGTGTGGCAGTGGCGTTGCCTGCAGAAAACAAGTCGCTGCGGACATCACGCGCTGGGCGCCATGCGTCCATGCCCGGCTGCCAGACCAGCATCTCTGCGGTCAGTTGGCTGCTCCGGGCCAGTTCGGCCAGCATGGCATCGCTGACCTCGAGGCGCTGGATGCCGTCTGGTGAATAATGCCACATCTTGGAAATCAGAATCTTGCAAACCCCTGGAATTCTTCAAATCGCCGCGCAATATCGGCCAGCGTCAGCGATTCCAGTTTGTCCGTGCTGAAGCTTTCGCAATTATAACTTGCCATCACGGTGCCGTAAACCACGGCGCGGGCGAGATCGGAGAAATCGAACGTCGTTTTGCCCAGACTGGCGAGGTGACCGGCAATGCCGCCGGCGAAGCTGTCGCCGGCTCCTGTTGGGTCATGCACCTCGTGCAGTGGGTAGGCTCCGGCGGAGAAAAACCTGCCATCGGGTCCGAAAAGGAGGGCTCCGTGTTCGCCTTTTTTGATGACGACGTGTTTTGGTCCAAGCTCTAGCAGGCGATGGCCGGCGGTAATGACGTTTTTCGTCTCCATAAACTGCCTTGCTTCGCTATCGTTAATGACAAACAAGTCGGTTTTTTGCAGGACATCGAGCAGCCGGGGGCGGGCGATGCTGACCCACAGATCCATGGAGTCGGACACGACGAAGGCGGGATTGTCCACTTGGGCGAGGGTATCGATCTGATTGTCCGGGCTGCAGTTGGCGAGCAGGACGAGTTGCGCGGCCCGGGCTGCGGGGGCCAGCTTTGGTTGAAATCCTTCCAGAACATTCAAAGCGACCGACTTGGTTTCCCGCTGATTCATGTCCTCAAAATATTCGCCCGACCACCGGAACGACTCGCCGTCGACCATTTCAATGCTGTCGGTGCCGATTTGCCGGGACCTGAACAAATCAAGATATCGCGTTGGAAAATCGCGTCCGACAATGCTTACCAGTTCCACCGGTGAAAAATAGCTCGCGCTCAAGGCTGCATAGGCAGCGGATCCGCCCAGTTGATCAACGCGTGATGCCTCCGGCGTGGTGACGGTGTCGAGGGCGATGGTACCAACAGTAATAACAGTCATGGATCAGGGATACGAAGTTCAGAGTGTGCACTGACGGATGGTGGACCGATACGATCTCACCGTGCGGTCGCACCGGGGTCCGCGCGTCACATCTGATACAACTCCGCCCGTCGTTCCACGCAAAGGTTTTCCATGGCTCTCTTCCGGACACGTTTCCCCCGTTTTGCCCCTGTGAAGGGGCCCTCCGGCCGGTGACCGTCCGCGGTTCATCCGCTTTTTGACTCCTCACGGCTGGCTCTGGCCGGCAAAAGACACGGGGCTCTGAAGGAATTCCGCGTTGACACTGGGATGCGCTTCGCCTTTAACTCAAAGGCCTATGGCACTTTCTGCTTCTGTTCGACTGGGTGGCGTCCTGCTGGTGGCGGCACTTGGCCTGAGCGCTTGTGGCACCACGGGTGACGCGGTGACAAAAGTGAAGATTTTCCGCCTTGATCCATCGGCTCAGCGGGTCATGGCGGGTGATCCGGCCATTGATTTTGAGCGGCGCCATTACCTGCATGGCGCGTTGACGTCTGAAGAAGTGGCCAACCGGATGGGTAATTATTACACATTCTTCTGGTCGGTGGCGGATTCATCATCACCGGTCACGTTGCGCTTTGAGTATCGTCAGGCCAAATCCGGCTCTGAAGTCCGGGTTGTGGAGAAAACGATCGACCAGCCGCGGGCGTCGAATATTACGGAGTTTCAAATTACGGGACCTGCGTATACGGAATTCGGCAAGGTGTTGGCTTGGCGTCTCTTGGTGGTCAGAGGCCAGCAAACGTTGACCACCCGCGAAAGTTACCTTTGGCAATGAACCTTCACGCTCTACTCGACAAGTTACCCGCAGTTGACCACCATCCGGTCTGTGGGTACGTTCGTATTGTGGAATAGGAATTGTTTCCTGAAAACCGATCACTGTGACCCCTCACGCTCGCATTCTCGCCGGCAACCTGCATAATCTGTTGTGGCTTCGCGTCACTGGCAAAGGCTCGCATGAGATCTGCCCGGGGCTCAAGTGCTTCGCCACGGAACGGATTGAGGAAGGAGCTCGTCATTTTGTCGTTGATCTCGAAACGTGTCCGGCCATGGACTCGACCTTCATGGGCACGCTGACCGGCATTGCGGTGCGGTTGTTGGAATTTCCTGGCGGACGCCTTCAAGTTGTCAATGCGAATGAACGCAATCGTTTGCTGCTGGGTAACTTGGGACTGGACAACATATTCGAGGTTGAGTTGGACGGTACGGTTTGGCAGGAGGAAAAGGAAATCGTCAATGCCAGTCTAACGGCGGCGGTGACTGGGGGAGTGGGCGAGCGGCCGGCGGGTGCTGCGCATCGTGAATGCCTGATTGAGGCTCACGAGAGCCTTTGTGAGGCACACGAGGCGAACCGCTTGAAGTTCCAAGATGTGCTGGACTGTCTGAAGCGCGAGAGGGAGTCGCAGCCGGCCTGAGAGCGGCGTTCATGGCTCCGGAGATTTTCATGGTGGTAGTGAGTGGCGGCGGGGTGCTGGCCCTAGGCGGGCTTGGCTGGTGCTGGGTGAATCTGTGTCGGCGGGCGCGGGCGGCGGACCGGGCTTTGTGTTTGTTGCGCGGCGAGCACGAGACGTTGGCTGCGGCGCATCGGGAGCTGGAGGTTTCACATGCGGCGTTGTCGAGCGAGCATCAGTCGCACGATGCTGAGGAGCACCGGATGTTTGAATTTCTCCATGAGTTGGGGGAGGCTCTTTATACGGATACTTCGGCGCGCAAGCTGCATCGTCGGATTGTCCGAGGGACTGCTGAGGTGGTACAAGCTCGTGGTGGGGCCTTGTATTTGCATGATGTCCAGCGGGGGTTGTTAGTCCCCTCTGCGGTGAGCCGCGATTGCCCGCCGCTGGTCGAGCTGCCTTCCGCCATGATGGCCAAGATTGGTCGGGAGGCGGCGGCGGTGCGCAGTCATTTTCGTTTACAGAGTGTGTTGGATGATGCTGGGGCGTTGGGCGAAGTTTTTCAGACGGGGCGGCCGTTATGGTTGCGGGATTTGCGTGAGCATCCGGCCTTTGCTTTGTTAGCGGGCGGGGGTGAGGCCCGGGTGTTGGGCGTGATGATGGCGCCGCTCACTTATGGTTCCAAGCGGTTGGGGGTGTTGGCGGTGGCACGGCCGGGCGCCGCCGGGCCGTTTACGGCTCATGATTTTGATGTTTTTAAGTCGCTAGCCGAGCAGAGTGCTTTTGCGTTGGGCAACGCCATGATTCATCAGGAGGCCATGGAAAAACGCCGGATTGAGGACGAGCCAGGGCAATAGTGCGGACAGCACGGCGAAGACGATGAGGGCGATGACGAAACCCTCGATTGTGAGCGTGAAGCCGGGAAAGATGAAGGCGGCAAGGATCAGTGCGATGGCATTCGCGCCGAGTCCGAGCAGCCAGGACATGAGGAAACGAGGCATGCGCTCAAGTTAGGGCCGTCACGACGTCCGATGTGCTCTCACCCGCAGGGCTGTGTGCCACTCATGAGGCGGCGTCCCGCGAAGTCTGGACGCGCGACGCGGTGGCGCGACGCAGCTATCGGCGCTTCAGCACCATCGGCATGCCCGCGCGCGTGCGCAGCGTCACCGCCGGCATCGGCTGGGTGTCGGCACCAGGCATGAGTTCGGGCGCCCAGCGCTGCGCGAGCGTGGCGAGGACGAGAGTCGCCTCGGTCCAGGCGAACTGCTCGCCGATGCAGCGCCGGTTGCCCCAGCCGAAGGGGAACCACGCGCCCCGCGGCTGCCCGGGGGCGTCCTCGCTGAACGCACCGTTGGCATCGATCCAGCGCTGGGGACGGAAGGCGAGAGAGGACTCCCACCAGCGTGGGCTGCGATGCATCGCGAACTGGCTCGCGA
>JALRGB010000523.1 GCA_023253575.1 Verrucomicrobiales bacterium | reverse complement strand
CAGTGTGGCGGTGGAGTTGTGGTGAGGCCGGGTGTGTGGGTGCTGGCGGGATGACGGCTGCGGGTTAGGAATAGGAGGTGGGGTGGGCGGCGGCATTGGTGATTCGACCGGTCTGCGGCTTTCTTTTTTTATTTTCCGCCTTTATTCCCGTTTTTTTCACCTGTTATTTCCTCTTTCTGATGCAGCCGTTTCTCTTCGCCATTTTTCTGTGTGGGTATGTGCTTTTGGCGACGTTGGGGGCGTGGACGCGGCTGGCGTTTCAGTGGCCGGCGTATGTGGTTTTGGCGGTTGGGGGGATTTTGGCCTTGGGGCGGATTCGGAAGGGGTCTCGATTTGTTCCGGGCAATTTTTGTTTACTGACGGCGTTATTATTTGCGGGTTATTGTGGGGTGCGGGCGTGGTTTTCGCCAGTCGAGTATTTAGCGCGGCAGGATTTGTTGCCCTTGGCGGCGTGTCTTGTTGGCTACACGGTTTTCGCGTTGCATGTGGAGCATCCGAAGTATCGCCGGTGGTTTGCGGTGACGTTGACGGTATTAATTTTGCTTAATTTTGGGATTGGGGTGTATCAGGCGCAATACGATCGGACGTGGTCACCGTATCATTGGCTGGGTTATGCGCGGACGGCGGGGCCGGCCAATGCTGGTGGATTTTTTCACAGTGAGAATCATCTGGCGGGTTTTCTGGAGGGGAGTGCGTTTTTTTTGGCGGCCTTTGCCCTTTTTGCGCGCATTCATTTGGTTTGGCGGATGGCGGCCTTGTTTAGTTTGATGTTGGCGATGGTGGTGTTGGTATTGACCTATTCGCGAGCGGGGCTGGCTAGTTTTGGGGTTGGCATGGGGGTGTTTGGGGTCTTGAGCCTCTGGCTTTTCGGCAAGTTTTTGGGGCCGCAATTTTGGAAATATCTGGTGGCCTTTGGGGCCTTATTTGCGGTACTCGGGGCGTTTTTGGTTTTCCTGTGTTATGATTTTCTACAGGAGTCTTACGGTGGGGCGGGCGGGTTGTTGAGTGATAGCCAGTTCCGGCTGGCGTATACTCAGATGGCGGTTGAGCAATGGCAGACGTCGCCGTGGTGGGGAACGGGGGCCCGCACGTTTGGACTTTTTGCGCGCGAGTTCACGACTAAACCAGAAGACTGGAATGGGGCGCAGGCGGTGGACCCGGACATTGCTCACAATGATTATGCGCAGTTGCTGGGCGATTACGGGGCGGTAGGTTTGGGGCTTGGGTTGCTGTTGCTGGCGGCGCATTTGGGTCATGGGCTGCGATTTCTGGCCTGGTATCGCAATGTTCGTTTTGAGCGCACGGGGGATCTTTTCAGCAACAGTTTGGCGTTGGGGCTGGGCGCGGTGGCGGCGACCTCTGCGTATGTGGCGCATACGGCGATTGATTTTAACCTGCATATTCCGGCCAATGCTTTGCTGGTGGCGGCCTTATTCGGGTTGCTGGCCAACCCTGGATTTGAGACGCAAGCGCGGCGATACGTGCGGCTGCCCGGCATTAAGCCGGCTCTGACCTTAATGACGGCGGCGGGGGCGGTCTGGACGCTCTGGCTCGGCTGGCGGGCCGCTCCGGCGGAGGTGGCCTACCAACAGGGGCTGGTCCGCAGCTCGGTCCGGGATTACTTGGGCGCGCTGACACCGCATCGTCGAGCGGCGGAGCTGGATCCGGCGCATCAGCCCAATCTCGTCGGTTTCGGTCTGGCGTACGTCGGGCTGGCCGGAGAGGAAGAAATTCCTGCGCTGTCGGTGTCCTGGCGGGAGAAGGCGATCGAACAATTTCGCGCGGCCTTACTTTTGAGTCCGCGTGATGCGTGGGTCCATATCAATTTGGCCGAGCAATTAAGCCAATCCGGGCGGGAGCGGGCGGCGGAGGCGGAGGAGTATTATTTGGAGGCGATTCGTCGGGCGCCGGCGCTGGCCGTCTTCCGCGGCCGGTACGGATTCCATCTTTTCCGACATGGGCAGATTGATAAAGCGGCTTCGGTCTGGGAGGACACGTTCACGCGTCAGTGGTCTGACGCTGATTCGT
>JALRGB010000434.1 GCA_023253575.1 Verrucomicrobiales bacterium | reverse complement strand
GTCGACCGGGCCGATGACGACGGTCCCATCGCGCATCAAAAGCATCATTGAGCGTGCAGCCGCCCGCATAGGCCAACGCACCACCCGCCAGCGCCCACCCCACCCCCGCATGCCACCCCTGCCCACTCAACAACCACCCGGCCAATACGTTCGACCAAACCGTCGGCAGATTAGACGCCCGCGCGAGCGTCCACATGACGGAAGTAATGGGACGGACACCCGTGGCCATAAAGCAAGACGTAGATCAAACACAACCTGGACGCGAGAGACATCAGCAGCCCACCTCACGCCTACTTAGGCCATCAATCGCTCAATGCCGTCCAAACACAACTGCGACCATGACTCAAGCTGATCGCGACCCGCTCGCAACTCGTCAGGCGTGTAAAACCCGACATCAATAATGGTTTCTTCATTGGAGGTGACCTCGTCGGTTTCCAGCTCAACCAAATGAACCACCCCAAGATGCACCTGACCTACCTCGTTGCTGTCATCGTTGAGCAAGGCCACTACCCGATGACTCCAGCTTCCCGCAATCGCAAGCTCTTCGGCCACCTCCCGCTCGACCCCAGCCAAATAGGTACTCCGCTCCAATGATGAAACCGCCGCATCATCGCTGTTAATATGCCCGCCAATGCCCAGCGACGCTTTGGCCGCCAGCCGCTGCTCACCCGACTTTTTGCTCCGGACATACCGCAAGAACTTTCCACGATGATGGAAAATCGCGTACGGAATAATCTGCTTTTTCGTCGGATCATGCTCAGCTTCATCCCTCTGAAGAAAATAATTGTTTGCCGGATCAAGCAAAACCGGCAAATACCGATCCACCTCGTAGGCCAGCCCGTGAAAACTGCCCAGTTGATCAAAAAGCGGACGCGGCACGACCAGAACATGCTCGTTGGGGTAGCGAAGTGACATCACGCCGGATGCCTCACTCCCGCCTCCACGTCAATCAAGTTTACTATCACCAGCCCACAATTATACAGCCCCACTCAATCAGCCGCCTCCCGCCATCACCCGCCCCACACACAAAAAAAGGCCGCACATCGCGGCCTTTCAATAGAGAGAATATCACCCAAACCCCGCAGGAGAAATTATTCCGCAGGAGCCACGGCGGGCTCGGCAGCTGGAGCGGCAGGCTCAGCCGCCGCAGGCGTCGCAGACGGAGCGGCTGGCTCCGGAGCTGGAACAGCTGTCGGAGCTTCAGCAGCCGCAGGCGGCACGGGCGGTGGCTCCGCCTCCGGGGTAAAACTAGCCGGCGGCAATTCCTGTTCGGGGGCCTTGGGTTTTTCTGCTGGCTGAACGGGCGATTCTTTTGGCTCCGGGGCTTTGGGCTGCGGAATTTCGACCTTGATCGGAGGTGTCACCGCTTCGATCGGTTTGGGCGCGTCGGGCCGAGCGCCACCCGCTGGAAAGAGCTCAGGCAAAGAGGGGGTCGCCGGAGCCGCCGCCGCTCCCGACGCGGAAGCCGCCGGGGCAGCCGCTTTGAAATGAGAACGGTCTTTGAGGAACCAATCGACGGTATACTTCGAGACAATGTACGTGCGCCCTTCGAAGGTTTTTTCCTTGGCGAGGCGTTCTTCTTTTTTCGTCTTCGCTTCTTCCCATTGTTTCAATTCCGACTCGTACTGGGTTTTGGCCGACTCAATCGATTGTTTGGCTTGTTCCCAGGCGGTGCGTGCCTCGGCGTCTTTTTTCTCACGTTCTGTTTTCTGATCGGCGGTTTCGCCTTCGGGAGCGGGGGTCGGTTGCGGCTCAGCAGGCGGTTCGGCGGCCGCGGGCGCGGAGGGAGCTGGCAGAGGCGTGTAAGCGGCGCTGACCATCATGTAGTAATCGCTATTTTCATCGTCCGGCTTCGCCTTATTCCCGATTTTGAGGGTGTAGGTAAATCCGTCGAAAAACGACACCGTCGCCGTGCGCAGAGGAGCATCGAGTCCAGTCTTTTCCTTCTCGGCAGTCGTGGCCACATCGGTGAAATAAGCGCTGCTGAAGGCACTGCCCGCTTGCTTCACCTTCTCAGGATCAATCTGCTCGCCTTCCTTCTTGTCAGCCAATACCGCATCTGCCCCTTCCTTTTCTTTCTCCACCTTCCACGATTGATCCGCAGGATCAGCCACTTTGACCTCGATCGACTTCAAGCCGCCCGTAGGAGAAATGAAGCTCTTCTCGAGCCACCCTTTCACATCAACATTCAAACTGGAAAAGGCTTCTTTGACTTTGTAGGCGGTATCGGTGACTTCGCCCACTTGAACGAAACGACCACTGGCCCCGCCCACGTTGAAAAATGGATTGTCGGGCGATGCTTCGCGCTCGATCGATTTCCCCAACAGCAGACGACCCAGTTCTTGGTCATTCGCCTTCTTGAAAATAACCAGAGTACCGACCTGCTCGGGCTTGGCCTCTTTGGCCGTCTCGGCGGCCGGTGAGACCAACTGCAGGCGTCCCAGTTGCGACTGGCCGATTTTCACCTGTTCGATCACGCGCAGGTCATGCGCTTTGGTTACCAGATCTTTGACAAAATCAAAGTTGGCGGGGTAGGCGTCGCGTTCTTTGACACCCCATGTCTCTCCCTGCAGGGCAAGATTGACTTCTTCTTTTTGATTCTTGATCTGGATGGCGACGACCTCGTTCAGGGGAAAGTCTGGCAGGGCACGGTCCAGTGCGAGGCTTTGGCGGCCGGAGGTGGTGCCACTGCCCGAACTGAACTTCCACACCACGCCGACCGCGACAAGGCCGAGCGCCACAAGGATGGTAATAAGCTGGCGGTTATTCATGGATTACTTGGCGGAGGTTGATTTGCGGCGGAAAAGGAAAACGGCGAACCCAATGACAGCCACGACGAGTGGGGTGCCCAGAATGTTCCAAAGTTTCATCGAGGCCAGAGTGCCATCAATGTCGGCCCGCGCTTCCTTCCGCAATTCTCGGATGCGGCGCTGAGCGTTGGCTTGGTTTTTTCGGAAGGTTTCGAGCTCTGCTTCCTGTTCCGGACTCATGAAGTTCCGCTGCTTCGGATCCTTCGCGGCCTGCAACTCGGAAAGTTTAGCGTTGGCTTCATCGGCCTGCTTCTGCAATTCCGCGACTTCATTTTGAATCTTCGCGTTGGCCGCGGTTTCAATCGCATTGATGCGTGTGAAGGGACGGCGATTCGAATTACGGCTACGGACTTGCAACAACCGGGTGTCGCCCGCCACCTGATCCAGCACGTTCATCCCGAATGGCAGGTTGCCATTGAAAGGAAGGGCCATGTTGCCCATCACTTGGACAGAGAAATTGTCATACAAGAAATCGGTGTCCGCTACCAGTATGACCACCCCGGATTTTCCCTCCGCCATCTCCTTCAGGGCCGTCGACGCCTCGTCCTTCTTCTCCTCTTCAGGCTTCGGCTCTTCGCCATCTTCAGGCGCTGTTGCTTTCGGCTTACCATCAGGAAAGGCGGATTTGAACTTTCCAGTCAGCCGGATGGCCAGTGATTTCGCCTCGCCGGATGACTTGAATTTCTGAATGATCGATTCATCAGAGTTTTCCGCCTCGAGCGGACTGACCATTTCATTTTCGGACGATGTGCGCAGGAGCACGTCCTCGACCAATCCTTCGGCGGGTTTGCCGGTGAAGGCACCGCTGAAAACGAAGAGCAGATCACCCAGCCCGCTGGTCACGGGGTCTTTACGATTGAACGCCTGCTCGCCGAGTGTCAGGAAGGCCGGCGATTCGCGGTTCCCGCGGAGCGGCGTCTTGAACAGCATGTCCGCCACCACTTGGGTCGCATCAAAGCCGTACCCCCAAGCGGCCGTCAGTTTGGGCAAACTCGAGGATGTTTGCTCGCCACCCATCGGAGGCATCTGCGGGTTTTGGCGGCCCGCATTCATTTTCCCGACAATGCTGTGCGGATCGAGCATGACCACCACCGGTTTACCAGAAAGCACAAATTGATCGATCGCAAACTGCCCGGTTTCCGTAATCCCAGCCGGATGCACAACCATCAGGGCGTCAAAAGATGGATCCACCGAGGCCGCTGTCATTTCGACCGTCTGCACATCATAGTCGCGCTTCAGCTGCTGGAAAAACACCCAGGGACGCTGCTGCCCGCCCATCATAGGACCAGCACTGCCCATCAACGGCAGCGCCGACATCACCCCAATCTTCTTCTTCTCATCGCCCTTGAGCACATTGGCCACCGCGCGGCTGATTTCATATTCAAACTGCTCCTCACGGCCCATGAGGCCGAGAAAATCAATGTTCTCACGCTTGTCGAGACAGGAAATCGACAGCGTCAGGAAAACATCACCAGAACGAGTCTGCTGCGGCTGCACCCCAGCCAAGGCCGCCTGCTCGCCACCTTCGGTGTCCGGAGCCGGATTGACCTTGGTCAGCTTAAAGTGCCCCTTGGGGGTTTTTTGCTCGTACTGCCGCAATAAGGCTTCGAGGTCCTTGACCCGGCCAATCAGCTCCGGAGGCAACTCCTTGCCCTCCGAAACAAACAACGTGCCTTGGATCTCAGTATCTACTCCGGACAGAATCTGCTTCGTACCATCCGTCAGACTGTAAAAATGGTTGTCCGTGAAATCGATCTGGACCGGAATGTTGCGCGAGAGGTAGCTGACACCAGCGGCGATCAGCCCCACCGCCAAAACTCCAACACTGGAGTAAAGGCCGATGGTATTGCGCTTAGGGGCGGGGGCGGTGGAATCCGTGCTCATGATGCGGGCAATAAAAGTGAATGGAATCGGCGACTAGGCGCGCTTGGAGCGAATGACCACACTGGTGGCATAAAGACAAAACGAGATGAAGGCGGCAAAGAAAACCGCCGTATCCAGACGGAGGACGCCGCCAAAAAGACGTCCGCCATGCGACATCAAACTGAAGCCGTCAGCAATCTCGAGAGCCGCCAAACGCAGCGTCTCCAGCAGACCGGTCGCCGGAATATTCCGGAGGAATTCCAGCAGCTGCGGCGATCCGATCAACACGAGGAAAAAACACAGTACGACACTGACCACCAGACAGATAACCTGACTGCGGGTGAAGGCCGACACCAGACAGGTCAGCGCAATCGACGCCGATCCCACCAGCAGGCTGCCCAGATATCCACTGAAAATCTTGCCGCCGTCCGGGTCACCTAAATAATTAACCGTCAAAATAACCGGGAAGGTCATGGCCAGCGCCGAGACCAATACTAGGCAGGCCGCCAGAAATTTGCCAATAATCGCCTGCCAAGTGCTGATCGGCATCGTCAGCAATAGCTCGATCGTACCTTCACGGTTCTCCTCAGACCACAAACGCATGCCAATAGCCGGCCCCAGCACCATGAACAACCATGGATGAAACTGGAAAAACGTGTAGTCCAGCGAAGCATCCTCTCCTTCAAGAAACCTGCCAAAGACGAAACAAAGCGACATCGACAGAATCAAAAAGATGAAAATGAAGACGTAGGCCAGCGGGGTCAGGAAGTAGGCCTGCACCTCGCGTTTGAAGACGACCCAAATGTTTTTCATGGTGACGATAAAGAACGGAAAGTTAAACGTTGAGTGAATGAGAATTGGAGGAGAGGCCGCTCGCGGGCAGCCCGCGAGGTGCGGACCTGGGAGGAAGTGAAATCAACACGACCCCAGCCCGACAAAGGACGGCTGTCAGTTAGCTGCGAACCTGCACAGTGATCTCGCGGAACATTTCATCGAGGCGCCCTTCGTCGACAGCCAGCTCTTGGAGCTGCAACTGGCGGCCGGCGGCGAATTGATAAATCTCCCCGGCCAGTGTGCCATCAATCGCCGACTTTTTCGGAAAGACGCGGCCCACAAAGAGCGAATCACCTGATTCAATGGTTTCGACGCTGACAGCATGCGGGAGTTTTTCCAGTTCGGAGAGAATGCCGGATCCTGCCAGTCCGCGAATCCGGACTTTGACAGCCCCTGCGCGGGAAGCCCGGCGCTTGAGCTCGTCCGGCGTCCCGTCCGCTACCACTTTACCTTGGTCAATAATGATGGCGCGGGAACACACCGCTTCGACTTCTTCAAGAATGTGCGTCGAGAAAATAACCGTCTTGGTCGCTCCCAGACGGCGGATCAAATTGCGCACTTCCTGCTTTTGGTTCGGGTCGAGACCGTCCGTCGGCTCGTCCAAGATAAGAACTTCAGGGTCATGCACAATGGACTGGGCAAGACAAGTGCGGTGACGAAACCCTTTGGAAAGCGTGTCCAAGCTCTGGCGGGCGACTTTTTCCAAAAAACAAATCTCAATGGCTTTGTTGACCGCCGATTTTTGAGCGGCTCCAGTGATGCCGCGCAGCTCGGCCGTGAACCGGAGGAAAGACTCCACCGTCATATCCGAATACAGAGGGGCATTCTCCGGCAGATAGCCAATCTTGGCTTTGGCTTGAATCGGGGCCTTCTGGATGTCGTGACCGCCGACCGTGACCGTCCCGCGGGTCGGAGGAATAAACCCGGTAATCATCCTCATGGTGGTGGACTTGCCCGCACCGTTGGGACCGAGGAAACCAAGGACCTCGCCCTTGGCGACCGAGAACGAAATGTTGTCTACGGCCAGCTTGGGACCGAATTGTTTGGATAGACGAATGACCTCAATCATAGAGTGACATGTAAACGGGAGGGCGACGGATGACACGGGCTTGGCGCAGGGCCAAGGAGTTTTTGTCTTTAAAAAATAAAGAATCGGCGAATCGACGAGTTTTACGCTGTTTTTTTCAGCTTTCCGCCCAAAACACCTGCGCCGCACCCACTCCAATTACTTGCCCCCGACTCACTGCCGGGCACCCTGCCCCCATGATCAAACCAACTTTGGTGGTACTGGCGGCCGGCCTCGGCAGCCGGTTTGGCGGCCTGAAGCAAACCATCGGCTTCGGCCCGCATGGAGAAACACTGCTCGATTATTCGGTATTCGACGCCATACGCGCAGGATTTGGCAGGGTTGTTTTTGTCATTCGGCGGGAGTTTGCCGACGC
>JALRGB010000413.1 GCA_023253575.1 Verrucomicrobiales bacterium | reverse complement strand
TTACAAATTGTGGACCACCCTGAAAGTGCCTCTCGGCGAATCACTCGAACACCACGCCGAAGTCCTTAAAAAACGCACCGGGGCACACGACTACCTGCTCCTGCCCGCCAAAGGAATCTTCGCCCTCGGGGTCGGCCATGTTCGGCGCACCATCATCGAGCCCGGCGACCGCGCTGCGGAACCCGCCCATATGATCCACACCGACGCCGTCGATCTCTCCCCTCGCGAATGGGAGGTCGTCCTCGCGCTCAAAGAGGAACTCAAACCCGAAGAAATCCGACCCGATGTGTGGACCGAACGCGCCCAACAAGCCGGCGTTAGCCGCCAAGAATTCGAGGAAATAGCCAAAAACCTCCAAACTAAAAAACTGCTCGGCCGCTTCTCCACTTTCCTCGAACACGTCAAACCTTCCGCCACCGGCGAACGCGTCACCCGCTTTAACGGCCTCTTCCATTGGGCCGTGCCCCCGGGGCAAGAAATGCGCGCCGGCGGCGAAGTCGGCCGCCATACCTGCATGACCCATTGCTACTGGCGCGAAGGAGGACCTCGCTTCGCCAACGTCAACATCATGGGTGTCATCCACGGTCAAGAACGCGACCGCGTCCTCAGCCACAAGGCCGCCATCGACGCCCATCTCGCCGAAGAAGGAATCAATGTGACCTATACCAACGTCTTTTGGGGCGGACGCAGCGAAATTAAACCCAGTGAAATTTCGCCTAAAATCTACCGCCTCTGGCACGCGGCTCACGCCGGAAAATAAAATCACCGGCCCTTCCACGCGCTCTCTTCTCGGCCTCCCCCCTGCCCCTCCAAGCGCCTAACGAAGAGCGCGCTGCAACTCGCGCTGGAACGCCGCCACATCAGCCTCAGGAGGCTGATACGTGCGGTCAACACCCGACAGCCCAAGCTGGCCCATCTGATCAAGATACCAGCCAGCCGTCACCCCGTCAGTGAAGGTCACTTTCCCGCTCACCATGGTTCCGGGAACCGTCACCACGTCCACCGTCACCCGCACCTGGGCGGCGCCCGACAGCCCGTCCGCGTCACCAGCCAAAACCCCCGCGTCGTCCATGCCACCACCCACTCCAGTCTCCGCCCCGACGACGTCCAACACCTCCGCATCGTCCTCCTCACCAGACTCCGGTTTCAAGGTCAATCCCAAATCCGAAAGCAAAAATCGAGTGTCCATGAACGTCAACGTGACTCCGAGTTCGTTTTTAAGGCGATCCTGAATTTCATTCAAGGTGGCCCCGGCAGCCACCCAAGTGGCCACGGCTTCTTTGTGCTCGCTGGTAAGTTTCATGATGTATTCGACTTATTCATACCCCGGGATGCACCGACTTGCAACGCATGGTCCAGTGAACCACCCCCTGTCTGCCTTCTCCCCCCAACCCTCCATCCACCTCCAATCATGACTCATCGGTCCACCGGAACCCGGCCGCCAGCCAACATGGTTCCACCCCACCGACGCCCGCCACGCCTTGTCAGAAAATCAACCAGACCCGGCCTGCACCATCGAAACTCACCAAGTCTTGGACGCCGCCATGCGCGTCCTCGAGCCAACCGCCTCCGCCTTCCCAGCCCTTCACAACAACTCCGCAAAAATCAATGCCGTTTGATGCGGAACTATCACCCCATCCGCCTGCGGCATCCCGCCAGACAGCACCGGAACCCAGTCCCCCGCCGGCAGCTCAAATACACCATCCGTGTCCGGTGATCCATTAAAAATAATCAGCGCACGCTTCCACGTCTCCCCCGCCAGCCCGCGACCGTCAATTTCAAGAACAATCGTGTCCCACCACGCATGAGGATGCCACCGGCACCGCGCCTTCACCTCATCCGCCGTGCGCAACCGAAACAACGGGTGCGCCTTCCTCAGCGCAATCAGCCGGCGCACATGCTCATATAAACCTCGAAATTCCAACTTTCGCCGCCAGTCAATCTGGTTGATCGCGTCCGACGATTGATAGCTGTTCGCATCACCTCGCTTGGTGCGAAAAAACTCGTCTCCCCCATGCAGGAAGGGCACTCCCTGCGACACCAAAAGCAGCGTATACCCCAGCCGAGCCATCCGCTCATAGGCCGCATCACCCGCATCCGGACGAGACACCACCAGCTTGTCATAGAGACACAAATTATCATGGCAGGTCATGTACTGCACCACTTGCACCGGGTGCGGCGCCCAGTCCGGCTGCCCCAACAACCCAAG
>JALRGB010000370.1 GCA_023253575.1 Verrucomicrobiales bacterium | reverse complement strand
GATGAGAGCGTCCAGTTCCGCCTCTGGGGTGAGTGCGGGGGCTTCGGGCGCGGTGGCTGCCGCAGCGGGGGCATCAGCGGCCGCTGCGGGAGCTGCGGCCGTGGCTGCGGGGGCCGCGGTGTCGGTGGCTGCTACTGCTGGCGGCTGGGCATTGCTGGCGGCGGCCAGAGTGGCAGGCGGGGCTGGACGTTTGCGTTTGGCGAGGAGCTGGACCAGTTCACGAATCATCATTTCCACGCCATCCTTGCGGGGTTGGCTCATGTGGGATTTGATTTCTTTCGCGTAATAATCTTTGGCTTCGGTGTCTTTGCGTTGGCGGGTCAGGGAGCGGCCGATCCAGTATTTGGCGGTGGTGGCGCTAGGGTGGTCGGGCTGAGTGCGAACGAACTCGCCGAGCGTCGAGTTTACTTTTTCCCATTCGCCATTTTTCTGCCAGAGTTTGATGGCTTCAAACAGCGTGTAATTCTGGCTTTCTTCATTGCGTGCTGCTTTGAAGCCGGCCACGTAGGCGGTGGCGGCGGCCTCGTCTTGGCGGGCTTGGCCGGGCAGGTCACCGAGGCCGACGTAAGCGTCACCGCGAAGGGCGAGCACGTCGCCCAATTGCGGGCTATCCGGGTATTCCTTCTCGAATTGTTCGGTCAGGCCGATGATTTGCGAGTATAATTTCCCGGTTTTGTCATTCACTGCGGCGGCGAAGTAGCACACCATCAGGCGGTACTTGGCGTCGGTAATGAATTGGCTGTCGGGGGATTTGAGGATGAACTCGCTGAGTTCTTTAATGGCCGGCTCGTATTTGCCGTCGAAAACGAGGCTGAGAGGCAGGCGATAAGAGACTTCGGAGAGCAGGGTGCTTTGGGGGAAGGCTTTGACGAAGGCTTCGTAATCGGCCCGGGCTTCGGTATAGAGGCCCATCTCAAACCGGGCATTGGCCATGAGGTAGGCGGCTTCCTCTTTGTATTTGCTCTCTGGATTCGACTTGAGGAGGTCGCTTAACAATTCGACGGACCGTTCTGGATCCTCTCCTTCGAGGGCGATGACCGCTCGAAGGTAGCGAATCTCCTCGAGGCGTTCGCTTTGGGGGAAGTCCTGCAGGAATTTTTCACCCATTTCCTGGGCTTTTTTGAATTGGCGCACCTCGCTGTAGGCGACCATCAGGGCGTATACGGCGGTTTCGCGGTCGGGGCCCTCTGGATAGCGGAGCAGCAGTTCGTCGTAGGCGGTGATGGACTCCCATTTTTGACCGGAGTCATAATACGCTTTGCCCAAGCGCAGGAGGATGGCGGGCAGGGTGTCGGGTTCCTTATCGAAGTCATCCCTGCTTTTACGGATTTCGGTGAGGAGGATTTCGAAGCGGGAGGCATCGCCGAGGGCTTCGCCGGCGCGGTCTGGGGTTCCGGTTTGGGCTTGGCGTCGGCGGGAGGCGACCAATTTTGATAATTGGTCGATCTGACGGTCTTGCAGGGCGAGGACGGATTCCTTATTTTGGATGAGGCGGTAGACCTCGAGAGATTCTTTTTGCAGGCCGTTGTTGAGCAGGGCATCGCCGATGACGATGACGGCTTGGTTGAAGCTGGCGACGTTGGGCAGGAACCGCAAATTTCCGGACAGTTGAGTCAGGAGTTCGGTGGCTTTGGCGGCATTTTTCTGTTCAGCGGCGAGCACGGCGAGCTGCAGGGTGCCGCGGGCGCTATTGGCGGAGCGAACGCCGCCCTCGACCAATCGTTCTAGGGGGTCGGCGGCTTCGCTGGCTTTGCCGGTTTTGCGGAGTGCTTCAGCTTGGAAGAGCAGGCTTTCCTCGCGGAATCTGGCGGTTTTTTCCGTGATTTTGAATCCGTCGAGGGCTTTGGCGAAATCGTTTCGAAGAAAGAACGACTGGGCGAGGAAGAACTGCACCTCGGGCACCAATTTGGAATTGGGGAATCGTTTGAGCAGTTCGGTCAGGGTGGTGGCGGCCTTTTCGTATTCTTTGCCATTGAAGTAGGCTGAGCCGAGGCCGTAGTAGACGGCGTCTAGAGTATTGATGACGGCGGGTTCTTTCGAATCCTTGGCGGCGTCGAGATAATTTTGGAAGCCTCCGACGGCGCTCTCGTACTCGCCGTTTTGGAGGGCGCGTTGGGCCTTATTGTATAATCCGCCGAGGCCCCCGCCTTGGGCCTGCGCGGAATGAGGCGCAACCGGCACAAGGCCGATCATGGCTGCAGTCAATAGCGATGCCGTTTTCTTCAAGGGGGATCAGGGAAAAGGTGACTGGGCGGGCGGGAATCGGTAGGCTTGATTTACCGTCCGGCAAACGAAATTAGGAGAAGATGGCAGTTGGGGCCCGGGATGGGAGGAAGGGGTGGTGGTCAAAGTGAGCAGGAGGGCAGGCAGTCGAACTCTTGGTAATGGGTGGGGGCGGCGAGGAAAAGCGAAAATGAGGACCGCAGATAAGGTCAACGCGCCGCTTGGATTTTTCTTAGGTCCTTGAGGTAAACAAATGATTTTACGACTGAAAATGATGGTGTGGGCGTGAAAACCATGGTTTGGCGGTGACGAAGGCGCGATCATTTTCGCATTTTCCTTCGGCATGGCTATGGGTGACGCATGTCTACTCCGACTTCGGTTCGTTCCCCTGCCAGCGGCGTTTCCGCGTTGCCGGGGTGCTACATCTTTTCATTGTTAGCCTTGCTTGTGGCAGGTACCCTCATTTGGGCGGGATATACGTTTTTTCACCAAGTCGGCGAGTTAAACGCGTTCACCGATCCTTCGCCGGTTGTGCTGGCGGTGGTGGAACCCGCGCCTGCTCAAATCGAGGAACTCACTCGGCGCCTCAGTGCGTTCGAGGCCGCCACTCTTGACGGCCGCGCGGCCGAGCTGACCTTAAGCGTCGATGATCTGAACGCTTTGCTGGCCGGTTTCCCTCGCCTCGCCGCCATCAAGCCGCTCCTCCGGTTCCGCCGTCTCGGGCCGGATGCCACCTTTACGGCTGATATCAGCTTTCCCATGAATTCGCTGCCCGGCAGCCGCCGTCACCTCAATGGAGAACTTGATGGCCGCTTCGGTCTGCATCCTGAAGCTGGACTCTTCATCAGTGTGCTCGATGTGCGCGTGCCCGGCCGTACCGTGCCGCCTGGATTTGTCGAAGTCTATCAACGCGGCATTATCCCGGGGAAAAATTTCGGATTCCTCGACGACACCTTGATCCGCAATTTTCGCGAGGATCCAAAATTCGCGGAACCCCTGCGCCGCATCGCGTCGCTTCAATCACAAGAAGGACAAATCAGCCTGGCGACACAAAGTCGGTCCGGCGCGGGGACTGCTGAGCCGGCGCCTCGTTCGCCGGTCCCGTCGCCGGCGGACTTGCCGACGGTTCGAAAAAACAATTGACCTCTTAATATACTAATTATATAAATTATTGTCATACATTTTCAGTCTTATGATTCTTTTTGCTCGATCCATGGCGGTTTGTTGCCTTCCTTTTTTGGGAGTTCCGATGGTTTTTGGGGAGGAAGCGGCGGCCCCAGCGGTTCCGGCGGTGGTGCCAGGAGTGGCTGACGGAGTACCGGGGGTGCCGGGAGCGGCGCCAGTGACGGCGGAGGAATTGTATGCGGAGTCGATTCGCAAGGAGCTGGCTCGTTTGGGGTTGGAGCGCGACACCTTGACGGCGGAGAACATGATTGCTAAAGCCAAGTTGGAGAAGGAGTTGGCGGAGCGGCGGGCGGATTTTGAGCGAGAGAAGCTACGATTGGAGGAGCAGAAGCAAAAGGAGGAGATGCGACTGGGGGAAGAGCGTCGGAAGCAGGAGGAGCAGTTGTTGCAGTTACGGCTCGAAGGCGATCGTTTGGCGTTGGAGAGTTCGGTGATCAAGGCCAAGGCGGAGATCCAGCAGGCGGAGCAGCGGATGAAGGAGGCGGAGGCGCGGGCGCAGATTGCCGCGATGCAGGCGGGCATGGAGCGTCAGGAGATTGAGTTGACGGCTAACAACTATGCCAATTCCAAAGCGCAGCGGCTGGAGAATCCGCATCAGGGCGATACTTTGGTGATTAGTGACCGTCGAATTGCTCTGAACGGCCCGATTTCTTTTGAAACGTCGGACTACATTTCCTCGCGGCTAAACTATTTTAACAACAAGGACGCGGCGCTCCCGATTTTCATTGTTATTGACAATTCCCCCGGGGGATCGGTCATGGCGGGCTACAATATTTTGAAGAGCATGGAGTCGAGCCAAGCTCCGGTCTATGTTGTCGTTAAGTCGTTTGCGGCGAGCATGGCGGCGTGCATTGCCACCTG
This sequence comes from Verrucomicrobiales bacterium, assembly GCA_023253575.1. Classification (GTDB taxonomy): domain Bacteria; phylum Verrucomicrobiota; class Verrucomicrobiia; order Verrucomicrobiales; family V1-33; genus CAJBME01. The sequence continues at coordinate 750 of JALRGB010000370.1, read as the reverse complement.
TGCGGACCGGTCGTTTGCGTATCCGAATGCGGTGATCCTTCATCATCAAATCTCCAGTGGATCGTTTGGAAACCTGACTATTCAGCGGGAGAACCTGCAGGAGATTGAGGAGTGGTGGCGCCGTCTGGCCGAGCCTGTTGCTCTCAAGATGGGCCTGACGACTGAGGAGTTTATCAAGCGCATGTATGATCAGGTGAGCAGTGGTGATTGGTCTGAATTTGGGGACAAGGCGGTCCAGCTGAAGTGGGTGGATCACGTCGTCAAGGAGATCCGGGAGACGGCCTTGGTGAAAAATCCGGATGCCAACCGGCCGGGGCCGGCGCTCCCGGGTGGTCCGATGCCTGCCCCGCGGCCGCAAACGGGACTGGAGTCGTCGATTTCGAGTCAATCGCCTTTTCCGGAGGCGATCGATGAGAAGGGACAGCCCTTCACGAGACTTCCGCGACTGGCGCCCAAAGATTTCTATTATTTATACAATCCGGACGGTTATTTCCGGATGCAGTAGGCGGCGGGGGCTGGCCAGTGACTGGCGGTGGCTCGGGCTTTCACCCGAAGCGACCGCTGATATAGGCTTCCGTTTTGGCTTTGACCGGGGTGTTGAAGATGGCTGAGGTCGATCCTTCTTCGATGAGTTCGCCGAGGTAGAAAAAGGCGGTGCGGTCGCTGCATCGGGTGGCTTGCTGCATGTTGTGAGTGACGATGACGATGGTGAAGTCGGCCTTGAGTTCGGTAATTAATTCCTCGATTTTG
>JALRGB010000159.1 GCA_023253575.1 Verrucomicrobiales bacterium | reverse complement strand
GGGCGTCGGCCATCAGCGCCTCGGCCTGCTCCTGGGTCCGGCCCTTCTTTTTGTACCCGCCTTCCACCCGCACGCTCTGCGGCAGCATGCCAATGTGTCCGACGAGCGGGATCCCGGCGTCGATGATCACCCGCACTTGAGCCAAATGACTGACGCCTCCTTCCAGCTTGACCGCCTGCGCCCCGGCCCGCACCAACTCACGAGCCGTCGCCAGCGCCTGCTCCGGCGTTTCATACGTCTCAAAGGGAAGATCGGCGACCACCGGCGTACGCACCACCCCGCGGCATACGGCCCGCGTATGATGCAGCATATCGGCCAGCGTGACTTCCGTGGTGTCCGCATACCCCAGCTCCACCATACCCAGCGAGTCACCGACCAGAATAAAATCCAGCCCGGCCTCATCCAATAAACGCGCCACCGGATACGTCGCCGCCGTCAGCGTGGCCAGCGGCCGGCCCGACCGCTTGAGATTTAAAAATGTTTCCTTCATATCACCAGTCACGGGTTACCATCACCAACGGTGGCTCATCGGTCGGCAGCGCCGCCAGCAGCGACGACACGCTCTCTTCATGACCAGGCAGCAACAGGCCGGGCCTGATTTCCGAAAGTGGTTCCAACACAAACCGGCGTTGGGCCAGCCGAGGATGCGGCAGCTCAAGCACCTGATCGCTCACCACCAGCCGGTCCGCGTACAGCAAATCCAGATCAATCGTGCGCGGATCGTTCTTCGCTCTCTCCCAAGGCCGCCCCAACGCCACCTCAACCTCTCGCAATCGCTCAAGCAACTGCCGTGGCTCACCAAAAAATCCAATCTCCATGACCGCGTTGAAAAATGACGGCGTCCCTGGCTCACACCCGACCGGCGCCGTCTCATACACCGGTGACTTCAATACCGGTTGCGAAAAATCCGCCAATAATCCAATCGCCTCAGCCGCCGCCCGCAAACACCACAACCGGTCACCCACATTCGAACCAAGCGAAATCCCGCAGCGGTGAATGGTAGTCGGCACAAGCCTGCGGGTGGACGGTTGACGGATCATGAACGTGATAGCAGAGCGATATTACCGTGGAATCGTTTCTGCCGAGCGCAAATGCAGTTGTGCCTTTATCCTGCTCCACCACCCGATTATCGCGGGCCGACCCATCCGAAACCGCCGGCTCCAGCTTCGGCCCGCCCGCATCACCGTTTCCGGCAACTCCGTTATGAATCGCACCCGTCTCAAGCCAAGTCCAGCGGCCCGGTGCTGTCTCCAAAACTCGCCACTGGTGTCCCCATACGCTCGAGCATCGCCGCATAAAGATTGCACAACGGCGTCCCCTTGGCGTAGGCGAGGTGGCGTCCCGGCGTAATCGTGCCGCCGGCCCGGCCCGCCAGCAGGATAGGCAAGTTGTCCGGCTGATGGCTGTTGCCGTCGGAAATGCTGGAACCCGACAAAATCATGCTGTTGTCCAGCAACGTCCGATCCCCTTCTTTCACCGCCATCAGCTTGTCGAGGAAATACGCCAGCTGTTCGTTATGCCATGAATTGATTTTTGCATACGGCTCGAATTTTTCAGCCTTTCCTTGATGGTGACTGAATTCATGATGCCCGCCGTCGCAGCCGGGAATGAGATGCCCAAAATTTTTGCCCGACACGTCATTGGCAAACATGAACGTACTCAGGCGGGTGGAGTCGGTGCGGAAAGCCAGCACCATCAAATCCATCATGAGCCGCACATGCGCCTGGTGATCGCCCGGCGCGCCCACCGGCGCGGCCTCCGCATGGCCGTCAATCCGCTCGGAGGGACGCCACACCCGCGGGTCTGGCTGAGAGAAAAATGACAGCCTTTTTTCCACGTCGCGCACCGCATCAAGATATTCGTCCAACTTAAATTGGTCATCGCGCCCCAGCCGTCCCCGCAAGGATTTGGCGTCACTGAGAACAAGATCGAGCAACGCCTGGCGATCGCCACTGGCCCGCGTGTCATCGATGCGCCCACCCTTCAGCACACTGAACAGCCGCGCAAAGGCCGCTCGGGGGTCGATCTCGCGCGCCACCGGCTGCGACGGCGACCGCCACGACACATAGGACCCGTACAGTCGCGTGTATCCGACAATCGAATCGATCCCGGAAATCACGGGATCAATCCCAAGCTCCAGCGACGGCAATGGCGTCAGCCCGCCAATCTGCTGCGCACAAATTTGGTCGATGCTAGCACTACCGACACTCAGGTCTTTGCCGGTCGTTTTTTTGACGAGCAGACCCGTCAGAAAGTTGGCGGTTTTGGCATAATGCCCGTCGCCACCATGGCTATGTTTTTTGTCGAGCCCTGAAAACACGAGCATGTTTTCACGGTGGCGGGCGAGCGGCTGAAGTGACGGCGTGAGCTCGTATTCCGCGCCCGCTTTTTCAGGAAACCATGACGGCCGCCAGACGCCATTGGGAAAATAAAGACAGGCCATGCGCACGGGCGCCTGCAGCGATCCCGCCACATTGACGCCAGAGGCAGCCGTCGGCGAGGCCGGAGCTAGGATGTCTCCCATGGCGTCCAGCAGCGGCAGGCCAAGCGAAACACCCAGTCCGCGCAGAAACAAACGGCGAGGGATATGCCAGGATTTTCTCATAAATTATTCGGGAACAGCCGTTGAAACCGACGTTTCACTGGCAGGATAAAAGCGGTGTCGAAAAGGCAAGCTCAGGACAATCGCCTGCACCGCCCCCTGCGGACGCGCCTCGCGCTCCCGCAACGACTGCATGGCCGCATCAATGACACAGTTGTCAAAACGATTGAGCTCGCGCCCGAGCGCATAACCTGTCAGACGGCGCATCAACTGCCGCAAGATGGCCTCACGGCGAGCCAGCAATACCTGCTTCATCTCCGCCGGTCCATTAAAACTCTCGCCCGAAGGCAGGGTGCCCGTGGCATCCACCGCCTCCGTACGCAGCCGACCAAGGACATCAAACGTCTCTAATCCAAAGCCCAGTGGATCCATCTTGTTGTGGCACCCCGAACAGTCAGGATTCTTGCGGTGCACTTCCAGCTGCTGACGCAGCGAGACCGCGGTCAGACCGGCCTCTCCTTCCGCCACGCCTTGCCGAGATCCACCAAAGGCTCCTGCACCAATTGCCCGATCGGCAATGGTGTTGAGCCCCTGCTCGTATCCCTGCTGCATGTTGCGCAGAGCGGCCTGCTCAACATTGTCGATATAGGG
>JALRGB010000759.1 GCA_023253575.1 Verrucomicrobiales bacterium | reverse complement strand
ATGGCTCCGTCGACGACTTGGTAGTTGTTCACGGCACCCTGCCAGCCTGAGAGGTCGGTACCATTGTCGAGGCGGGTGAAGCCATCGGATTTTTCGCGAGCGGCCAAGGTTTTGGCGGCTTCTTCGGCGCTGATTTCGCGGACGAAGACATTGCGCCAGCGGATTTCTCCGCCGTGGGTTTGCAGTTTGATCGGGCCTGACGGAAAGATCGGGGCCTTGCGGTCGACGTAATTCTCGAGGACGGCGTCGTCGACCACGACTGTGCCATTCAGTTTCACGGTCACGCGTTCGCCGATCATCGTGATTTCAAATTTGTTCCATTCGCCAAACGGACGGTCCATTTTCTTCAACGGATCTTTGCCGGGCCGACCCGGCGAGTTGTTCCAGAGACCGCCCGATCCTTTGTCCGCCCCAATGTTGAATTTTTCTTTTTCCGTCGTGTCCCAGATCTGGACCTGAGGGCAGCCGCGCAGGTAAATGCCGCTGTCGGCCTTGGCGACGGTCTTGTATTCGAGATGGAGTTCAAAGTCGCGATAGTTCTTCTTGGTGGCGAGAAAAAGGCCGTGGCCGTCATTCACGAGTTCGTCGCCATCGACAGTCCAATGCGCTTTCACGTCCGCCATGGAGTCGGCATGGATTTTCTCGAGTTCTTCCGGAGTAGCCTTGAACAATGGACGAGGGTCTTCGCCTCCATAACCAAACCAGCCGCTCAGGTCCTTGCCGTTAAAGGCCGCCTCAAAGCCGGGGGGCGGGGTCGGGGCAGCCTGAAGTGAAAAAGCGAGCGCGACGGCTGTCGAGGCAGCCACAACGTGGGTGATGACGGATTTCATGCAGCCTCATGGTGGCGGGGAGGCGGGCCCGCGTCAACCGCAGGCGAATCGTCAGGCGCTCGGTGGGTCGTCGTAGGAACCGTCGCGAAAACGGGCCGGTGGGCCGGAAGCGATTGCTCACTGGCCACTGGCCAGTGGCGGCTAGCGATTGGCGTCCGCTGGAATCGTGAGCCACTCGTGTCGTGACCGCCGTCGCGACGTCACCAACAGTCCTTCTCTTCCGCGGCCGTTCCTCAGGGTTTCTGGCGGAGGCGTCGCGCGGCTTCGGAAAGAATATGTTGCTCCTCGGGACTCAGGCTGCCGGAGCCATGAGCGTGCAATTTTTCCAAGATGGGATTGACCCGGTCCTCGATGAAATCAAACGATGCTTCCATGCTGGACTGCGGATTGACTTCCGGTGCGCCGCTCGCTTTGCCCGCGGTGACTGGACGAACTTCTCGCCGCCGGGGGGCTTGTTGTTCGCGCCAGACCCTTTCTCTGCGCTCGCTTTCACGGACCATGGAATCGAATCCATCAGTCATCATCCGCACATATAAATATCCGGCGAGTGCGCCCCCGAGGTGAGCCAGTGAGGCCACCTGAGTGGTGGCCACGGCACCATCGGGTGTGGTGGGATGGCTTAAGGCCACCAGCTGGGCGATGGTGCTGACGAGATCAAAAAAAAGTACGCCGAGCGTGAAATTGCGCAATCGCAGGCTGAGGCCGGGGAGAAAAGGAATGCTGAGAGGAAGGTCAGGCATCCGCAGCGTGACCGCCGTCAGCAAGGCATACACCGCCGCCGAGGCTCCCACCAGTCGCTGATGGTCATGATGAAAAACCGCCAAATACGCCAGCGCCCCGCCCACCGCCCCCGCCAAGAAAATTCCCAGCCACTGGCGGTTTCCAAATTCATGCCACGCCAACCGACCGAAAATAAACAACCCCACTAAGTTTAAGACCAAATGCACCGGCCCCGCATGGACAAAAGCGTACGTTACCAGCCGCCACCAGTCGCCCCCCCAAATCAACGGCCACGACGCCTCACCAAACACACGCAACGCCACCGGCTGGCCGAGACCACGCCACCCGTCCACTACCTGCCCCGCAAAAACAAGCACACATACCACCATCACCAGCCCCACCACCGACCAAGAACGACGACGCCACCCGCCGCCCCGAATCGGGCCGACGCTGTCACGCATAAAATCTCGGTTGTATAAACCCATCACATTCACACGATGTCACAATCGCTAGAATTTTAGTATGCACGCCGCGGGCTGCGTGTCGAACCCTGAGGCCTCGGAAAATTTCCCCGATGCTTTTCAGCCACATGCTGAGTCGCCCTCCGGCCAGATTGGGGCCGGGCTAGAGCTGAGCGCTCTGACTCGGTCAGAGCGCTCAGCATAGGGTTCATCAAGACGCCGGGGTTTTCGGTTCCGTCAGGGGGAAACCACCGCTCAGGCGGGGCGGGCCGCGCTGGCCATCAGTTCTTCGATTTCATCTGCCTCGATGGGGATGTTGGCCATGAGGTCGGTATTGCTGGTTTTACCGATCAGGATGTCGTTTTCCAAGCGCACGGCCATGCCTTCTTCGCGAATGTACAGTCCTGGTTCTACGGTGAAGACATTGCCGGCGGCCACTGGCTCGGTGGCGGAGCCGACGTCATGGACGTCCAGTCCCAGATGGTGGCCGACACCGTGCATGAAGTATTTTTTATAGAGTGGTTTTTCTGGATCCTGATTTTTGACATCTTTCATTTTCAGGAGTTTTAAATCGACGAGTTCTTTTTCCATCAGCTCGCCGACGTACGCATTCCAGTCTTTGGCGAACACCCCGGGTCGGAGGAAATCGCAGCCGCCCCGGAAAACCCGCAGGACCGCATTGTATACTTTGCGTTGGCGCTTAGTGAATCGTCCGTTCACCGGCAGCGTGCGCGTCAGGTCTGCATTGTAATTGGCGTATTCGGCGGCGACATCGAGCAGCAGCAATTCCCCGTCCTGACAGACGGCATGATTGTCGAGGTAATGCAGGACACAGGCGTTTTTGCCGGTACCGATGATCGGTGAGTAGGCGAATCCGCGGGACTGCCGGCGGATGAATTCATGGGCGAATTCTGCTTCGACTTCCCATTCCCCCACGCCTGGTTTGACGAATTGGGCGACGCGGCGGAATCCGGCCTCGGTGATGTCCATCGCTTGTTGGAGCAGCTTCAGCTCTTCCGCGGACTTGCGGCTGCGCAGTGCCGCAAGGTGTGGAGCCAGTCGATCATACGAATGAAGGGGAAAGTCGTGCAAGCATTCGCGGGCGAAGCGGGTTTCGCGCGTCTCGATGGAGACGTGGGCGCGCGGGTGTTCGTTCAAGTTCAGATAGACCCGCTGGGCCTGAAACATCAATGTGCGCCAGAGTGTGGCGAAGGCGCTCGTCCAATGAATGTTTTTTTCGGGAATGCCCGTCAATTCCGAGGCGCGTTCCTTGGTCAGTTTTTCGCCTTCCCAGGTGGCGATGAGATCGTTGGTTTCGCGGATGAAAAGCAGCTCGGTATGTTTGTCCTGATCAAAGGCGTCCGGGTAAAGGATAAGAATGGTTTCTTCCTGATCAACGCCCGTGAGGTAGAACAGGTCGCTGTTCTGACGGAACGGAAGTGTGCCGTCCGCATTGGTCGGCAAAATGTCGTTGGCCGTGACTGCCGCCAAGGAATTGGGCTGGAGTCGGGCCGCCAGACGGCGGCGGTTTTCAATAAACAGGGAAGCAGGTGGTGGCGTGTATTTCATCTCTGGAAATGGAAATCAAAGAAAGCAGACCCCAGCCGATTTGGAACCGGTAAATCCCCAGAGTCGCCACTCCCGTTGATTTTTATGGACAAGGCGATCAGGTCGGGTTCGCGGGCAGCGGCGCCACTCGTTTGAGCGCG
>JALRGB010000719.1 GCA_023253575.1 Verrucomicrobiales bacterium | reverse complement strand
CAGGGCACCTTGCACGCCGGACAGGGTGTAGCGGCGGTCCGGGGTGCGATACCGCGTTCCGAGAGTGAGGTCCTCACCTTCGGTCAGAAGAAAATCGAGCGCCGCAACCGTAGCGGGACCGGTTGTCGACGAGGCGATGCCCGTCGTCGTGACTCCGGCGGAAGTCGCAAATGGAAGCACCGCTACGGCCGTCAGCGCCGGAGCCGGGAGATTTTGCGCGGAGGCGTCCACATGCATGTTGAACTTCGTCTCCGTACCCCAGTAAACACGACGCCAGTCACTCATCACCCCCTGCAACGATGGAGCAATGCTGGCTTGGGAAGCGGTCGAAAGACCCACAGGATCGAAATCAAACCCCGGAAAAACTGCTGCTACCATCTCCTCGCCGCTGGCCCCATCGCGGAACTGCGGACCAAAGCCCTCCGCAAGGAAAGACACAGCATTCCCCTCGGACGACAGTATTCTCACGTCCCCAAGCGCCAAAATATCGTGTCCCGTGACCGCCAGACTGGTCGATGGTATGGGTTGCAGCGGAATCCCCAGATCAGCGCTTTCATACATCACCGACAACGCACGACGACCCGCCCCCTCAAACATCTTCAATTCCAGCAAATGCCCGCCCCGACTGAGCTTAACGCTGGCCACAATATCACTAGTTTCCGCCGCATCGCCGTTGGCATTCACCAACCGCACACCGTCGATATAAAGCTGGCTGCCGGCGGCCGCCTGTACCCGAAAGACAAACTCGCCGCCAGCCGCGACATTCAGACGCGTGCGAAAGTTCCATCCGTGATTGCCCGCCGGGACCTGCGTATAGTCCGGGACCGTTAGTCCCGGTGAAATATAGGACTTCTCGACGGGAAAAGCCGCCGTATCGGCGACCGAATTGGGCTGCGTCGAGCCTTTGACTTGTTGCACATAGACGCCGGCCGAGCCTTTTGGCAGGGTATCAAATGGCACCTCAAGACTGAGATCCGTGAGCCCCTGTTGGGGGGCCCCGATGAGCACGGTGGAGAGCGACTGGCGAATCTGCTGCAGGCCGAGCGCCCGCCTCCAAAAGCGGACGTTGTTGATGCCTCCGGCAAAAAATCCACCGGCAACTGCGCCATCGGCCCGCGCGCCAATAGTGACGATCCGATCACGTTCTTGGTAGCTCATGGCCGGACTCTGCCGATGAATCGGCTTGCCATCGCGATACAGAGTGATGGTATTCGAGGGGTGATCGTTGACGGCTGCCCAGTGATGCCAAGAATTATCTGAAAACGATGCGAGCGCCGCGGCCGAGACCTGATTGTTGCCGAGGAAGAACGCCCCATCAGCGCGGAATCCAGCGCGTATTTGGGCACCCGGGGCGTTGACCGACCCCAGCGCGAGTACGTTTTGCTCGGTCGTGAAAGCGACAAGATCCCGGCGGGCCCAGAAGTCGACGGTGAAACTACCGTCCGGCCCCAACAATGGAAATCGCACATTATCTGCCCGCCAATGATCGCCCAAGCCTGAAAGCGCGAGACAATGCTCCGGCGAATTGGGCGCATTTTCCACCACATACCCCCGCACCGTGCTGCTCGACTTCTGCGGTCCGGTAAACACATTGTTGGTCACCACCGAATTAAAATTGCTACCGAGAGGATTGAAAGCACGCCCGAGAGGCAGCCCGCCTGAAGCAACCACGTTGGTGATCAATTCGGAGCCGGTCTGAATTTCGGCAAGATATTTGACGTCCCACTGCCAGTTGACCACCGTGTCCCCAGTCAGCGTCAGCGTACTCCCACTGGCCGGGCCGGCGGCGCCGCCAATATCGGAAGCAATTAAGTCAGCCCGGTAAAAAGCCCGCTGCTGAATCTCGGCATCCGTCCCCTCCAGCGTATTTTTGTAACGATCCAAATAAACGTATTTGGGCGCTGAGAAATCGACCCTTTGCCCTTTGATGTAGGTTTTAGAACCGGCCGCAGGCACCACCTGTTTCTGCCCAAATGGAGAATTCACCACCAAGGTAACGGCCGAATCGTAAGCGATTTTCACATTTCGCAGACGGTGGGTTTCATAATCGGTGCCGGTGCGCGCGCCGAAGGCGATGCGCCAGTCAGCTTGCGGCGCATAAGGGATTTTAACGTCCTTCACCAGCGTCGTGTGATTCCAGCTGACGCTGACCAGGCCTCCTTGGTTTTCCACGGGCACTGTGAGTTTCACTTGCACCGGCACCCAGTTCGATCCCGTGGTGAACGTCACAGGAAGCCCAGTCGTGACGTCAGTCGGAATCGTTGAATTGCTGAAGTTTCCACCGCGAGCACGGGTACCGGCACGCAAACCATTCACGTAACGACCGTCTTTGACCACTCTGTCATACAGCACTTCCATGGCCGGCGCGGTATCGGATGTTCCATTGTCATAGCTGTCAAATGAGACGGACAGACCTTGGGGAGCCCCATCTTCGCCCAGCGTTGAACCAAAGATGTCGGGCCCGAAACTGAAACTAAATCCGTCAGCGGGCTGGGCCGACCCGCCCGTCACTTGCATTTCAAAATCCACGGTCAGGCTGGAAATTTTTCCGCCGGGCGGCAAATCATTAATGACGATGGCTCCCTGCTGGTTTTGCAGCGCCTCGGTCAAACTGAGATAATCAAAGGTGGACGCGGGTAATTTAGCCGAGCCAAACAGGGAGACATCTGGACGCGAGGCAGCGGCCGGAAACGACAAGCTGTCTTGTTGCGACTGCGCCCGGGATTCGCACCACGGAAACCATGGCAGCAGCAGCCATAACAACTGCAGAATTCGGATAACGACCCCGCGAGGGCGCGAGTGGAATGAAGGACTCATGAAAAAATCAGGCAAAAATGATTAATAAAGCGTGGCCACGCGGCTTACCCGGCGCAGAACAATCCGGCCCGTCGACACCAGATCTTGGCGGGCGAGTCCTCTGGTCGTCTCCCGATAACTCCCATTGAGAAGCCCCGGCTCTTGGGTCGCCTCCAAGGTGATTTGAAAGGAGCGGGTAATGTCGTATCCGACGGTATGCTGCGGATTAAAAGCATGGCGAAATGGGTTGCTGCGGTGAAAAGGATCGAGCCCCAACGACTGAGCCGTGGTCAACGTCATGCCCGCCCCAAGCTGCCCCCCCAACGGCCAAACCGGGTAATAAATCTCCTGCAAATCAGTCGGACGTGACTCGCGGGTGTCGAGTGAGAAATATCCATTCACATCCGCATCAGTGACCATGGCCGCGGTCGTGTAGCCCTTCGCGGTCTGAATCGAAGCGATCACACTCGCCGGCTGCACGGCCGCCCGAAGATCACGCGGCATGTCGAAACTCACTGTCTCATAACGAATGCCTACTTTTTTGCCGGCGCGCTCTTGAATTCCTTCGAATTGCGAAATTTGCGATTCATTGACGACCAGCACCGGTTCTGCGGACACCTGTGGCGAAGCGGTCTTGGTTTGCATGAGGATGACTTGGGAGAGCAAGACCGGTCGCCCGGCGGCATCGACATGGATAAGGATTCGCATCGGAGCCATGGACGAAGCAGGTTGCACCGGTGCGTCTGCGACCGTCAGGCTGGTCACAGCATCGAGCAGCACCTGACCGAGCCACAGGCCGGTGGACGGGCTGTCGGGAGGCAGTTCCCCTGTGGTCGCTCCGTCGGGCGGCAGATCCGGATGGGTGGCGCTGAGCGGAAGAAAATGAAAAACCGATCCTCCGTTGAGAGCCACCTCAATGCGGCAAAGGTGCTCGCGCTCACTGGAGCCCGCGGACCAATTCCGGTCTGCGCCCAGCGTCACG
>JALRGB010000714.1 GCA_023253575.1 Verrucomicrobiales bacterium | reverse complement strand
AGCAGACGCACCCCGCGTCCGCAATTCAGCAGACGCCTGCATCAGCAATTCAGCGGACGCACCCCGCGTCCGCGATGCACTAGGCGCCCGCACCCGCGTCGGCGCTCAGAAATCGGGCCTATCTCGGCCCGATCTATCCCGTCCGCCACCGCCTCCACGCGGCGCTCCGTCGGTAAATGCCGACGTCACCCGCCCACTTTCCGCTTCCCAAAAGCATGCTTCTGGCTTTATAAAAGCGGCCCACACTATGGGTGCCTGTGTAGTTGAGTTGGCGCGGGGGGTGTCGCATTCCATATCCGACACCACCATTTTTGGCCGTCATGACGACTCGACCATCCGGCTCCCGGATGTGCGAGTCTCCCGCCGCCATGCCATGATCCGCAAACAGGATGAAGAGACATGGTGGTTCTACGATCTGGGAAGCTACAATGGTTCGTACCTCAATGGCAAAAGAGTCACCACCACGTGCCCGCTGGCCGATGGCGACATCATCACCATTTGCGACACCCAGTTCCGCTTCGAGCTGCGATCGGCTTGGAAAATGCCGCTGGTACCCCCGATGCCCGTGTGGGACCAACCGGGAACGTCCGCCCAAGAGTTGACCGTGGCTCCCATGATCGTCCTCGTCAGCGACATCAAGGGATTCACCCGCCTCTCGGAAATCCTCGCCCCCGAAGACTTAGCCCAAGCCATCGGTACATGGTACGGTGCGTGCGAACACATCATCGGGACCCAAGGCGGCGCCATTGACAAATTTATCGGCGACGCCGTGCTCGCCTACTGGGTGGATATCTCCGCGGAGGCGCGCGCCGCCGCCCTCAATGCCTCCATCGCCCTCCGCCAGGCCACCCACGACATCCATGATTCCATGCGCAGCGTCTTCGAAGCCGCCGAAGGAGAATTCTCCTGCGGCGTCGCCCTCCACCTCGGAGAAGTCTCCCATGGCGTGCTGTCCCCAGGGACTTTGACCATGCTCGGCGATGCCGTTAATACCGCCTTCCGCATCCAAAACCTCACCCGCTTCGTCGGTCATGACGTCCTCGCCAGTGGCGAACTCTTCGAGTCGTGGCCCGGTTGGCCCGAAGGAAAAGCCTATTGCACCCCGCTCGGACTTCACGAACTCCGCGGAAAAACATCCTCCGTCAACCTCTACTCCGTCCAGAGCTGCCCCGCCGAATACAGCTGATCCACCACCCCATGGACCCCACCCCGTCCCCAGCTCCAAAAAAGAAAAAAGAAGGCTGGTTAGGCGTGGGCTTCACCGCCGTCCTCTGCGGAATCTTCCTCTTCTGGTGGTACCAACCCGCCCGCGTCGATACCACCACCGAACGAGATCCCACCTACTGGGTCGGTCTCGCCCGTCAAGAACTCGGTACCGCTGAGCCCCACCTCAGCCTGCGTCTCGAAATCATCCTCATCACCGAAGCCCTCCGCACCCACCGCCAGGAAATCGTCGCCGACGCCCTCGAAACCGACTGGCTGCCCCCCGCCTGGCTGTCGTCTCCAACCGAAACCCGCCCAGACGACACACCCACCACCCCGCCCACCCCGCTCGCCGTCCTCACCGCCGCTCTCGAAGAAGCGGCCACCGCGCTCGACTCCCTCGACATCGAACACGGACAACTCGTCCTCCGCACCGCCGCCACCACCGCATCCAGCCTGCCGGCAGAGTCGCGTCCCGCCGCACTCTGGCTGGTCACCGCCCGGCAAGCGCGCCACGGCTTTCCCACCGATGCCCGCCAGTCTCGACAACAACTCGACCCCCAGTCAGCCCCGGAAAAATTTCCACCCTGGCTTTTAGCGGAATTGTTCGATGCCGAAATCATCGCCCCAATTGTCGCCTCGTATCAAAACCAGCCGCCCACCTCTCCCCCCGTCATCGACCTCGCCCAGCGCTGGCGCCAGCTGGCCCGCGATCGATCCACCGTGCGTGAACAAAGCCTCCTGTGTCTGGATGGCCCGGCCGCCGACGCCTCCATGCCCGCCCCCACGGCCGC
>JALRGB010000583.1 GCA_023253575.1 Verrucomicrobiales bacterium | reverse complement strand
TCACAGCCGCCCAAGCGCAGCATCTTCGCGCATCGGCCGATCCAGTCGTCCAGCCGCTGGCCCGTACCGCCCTCGGTCCTCCGCCCCCCGACCGCCAAGCCACCATCGCAGCCCGCCTACCATTGCTGAAATTAAACGGCGACCCTATCGTCGGGGAAACCGTTTTCCGCCAGCGATGCCTGACCTGCCACCGTCTCGACCACGATGGCGCCGAGGTTGGCCCCGATCGCATCACCTTTCGCCACCTAGGAAAACCCGCCCTGCTGACCAGCGTGCTCGACCCCAATCGCGAAGTCGCACCGCGCTTTCTCGCTGCCACTGTGACCACGACCACCGGAGAATCATGGCAGGGGCTGCTGCGGCGAGACGACCCGGCGGGAGTCACGTTGCGGCTCGCCGGAGGCCGCGAAATCGAATTAAGTCGCACCAACATCACCCGCTTTGAACGCCTGACCCGGTCCCTCATGCCGGAAGGACTGGAGACAGGTCTTAGTGATGCCGAACTGGCAGGACTCCTCGAGTTTCTCGTTCAGTAAAAGTAAAAACGCCCCCCGGACCTTTTTCCAAACCCCCGAAAAAACCTCATGAACACACTTCGCCTCCTGACCGTCTGGATGGCCCTGCATATTCTGACCGCACTGACGAAACCAGCACACGCCGACGACGCCGACGATGACACGACGGCAACCGCCCCGCGGCCAGTACTGACGGAAATCCTCGCCAGTAACCGCGGAGGACGGCGTGACGAAGACGGAGACTCACCCGACTGGATTGAAATCTACAACCCCGGAACAGATGCACTGGAACTCGGCGGATGGTATCTGAGCGACTCCCCACGCTTCCTGCCACGGTGGCAATTTCCACAATCCACGAGGCTACCAGCGGGCGGAAGAATCGTCGTTTTTGCTTCAGGCAAAGACCGGGCCGTGGCTGGGGCCCCGCTGCACACCAACTTTCAGCTCGCGGCCGAAGGAGAATCTGTCCTGCTGGTCGCCCCCGACGGGCAAACGGTGGCCAGCCAGATTCTCAACTATCCCGCACAGAGAGAAAACACTAGTTATGGGGTAGCTTGGCAGTTCAGGGCCGAACCCTTGCTGGCGCAGGGCAGCGGAGCGCGGGTCCACGTGCCGAAAAACCCGGAGCCTGACTGGATGCAACCCGAATATGATGATAGCGCCTGGCTCACCGCCACCCTTGGGGTCGGCTTTGATCGGAGCGAAATGACTTCGGGTGACGGACTGCTCGGGTGGTGGAACTTTGATGAAGCCGGCACGCCATCCCGCGCCCGCGACGCCAGCGGGCAGGGACGCGACGGGGTCGTCAGCCGCAGCGTATTTTCCGCGGATGGACTGGGCCGCAGCGGCCGGGCGGGCGACCGCTCGATGGTCTTTCAAGGCAGCGGGGTAGTTTCATTTCCGGCCGCGGCGACCGGCGGCTTTGACGCCATGGCCGTGCGCGACACCTTCACGATTTCGGTATGGACGCTGGGAGCGGCTACCCTGCCGCAGGACAATGCTATTTTTTACGGCACGAGCGGCACTGGAGGAGGCGGCGAGCGCGTCCTTGATGCGCACCTGCCATGGTCGGATTCGACCATTTATTTTGACACAGCCGGCTGCTGCGACACCGGCACCACCCGCATTCAAATAAACGAACCCGATACCACCCAATGGCGAGGCCAGTGGAACCATTACGTATTTCTCAAAAACGGCGACACCAAGCAGATCTGGCAGAACGGTCGACTGCTTCACGAAGCGGTCAATACAGCGAATCAGACGGTTCTTCGCAGCCTGTTCCTCGGCGCCATGAACTCGGCAGGCGCCTTGGGTTACCGCGGGCGAGTCGATGATTTTGCCATCTGGGAAACCGCGCTGGAGCCGGCGCAGATTGCCGCACTGGCGGCAGGGGCACGCCCACCGGACGTGCGGCGCTTGACGCCGCTGCTGGGCACCGACATCGGGGACGCACTGCACACCATCCAAACCACGGCCTATGTCCGGGTGCCATTGACCATCGAGCCTGAGGAGCCGCCGAATCTACTCATGATGCGGATGAAATATGACGATGGATTTGTGGCATGGCTGAACGGAGTGGAAGTGGCGCGCCGCCATGCCCCGGAAGTTTTGACTCACACCTCGGCGGCCACGGTTCAGCGCGACCGCGGCGCGGCCATGACTGCGGAGGAATTTGATCTCAGCCGTTTCGCGTCGCTCTTGCGTCCCGGCGTGAATGTTTTGGCGCTGCAAGGACTGAACCATGGGGTGAATGACGGCACATTTCTGCTGGGCCCAGAGCTCCGGGCCGGGCGCATGGAGGAAAGTCGATTTTTCACGACGCCGACGCCGGGTGAAGCCAACGGTCTTGGGGTCAGCGGCTTTGTCGAGCCGGTGACCGTGTCTCCGGAGCGGGGATTTTACGAGGGACCGGTGACAGCGACCCTGAGTTGTGCGACCCCGGGGGCCACCATCGTCTACACGACGGACGGTTCGGTGCCGACGCGGCTCCATGGCACCGCTGGCCCGTCGCCGCTGCAGACCGAAATCACGCGCACCACGCTGCTGCGAACCAGCGCTTTCAAGGAGGCGCTGGCCCCAGCAGATGTCACCACACACACTTATCTGTTTATCGATCAAGTAGCAGCGCAGCAGCGCCCCCCCGGCGCACCGAACGTCTGGCCAGACGGATCACCGGGAGATTTTGCCATGGATCCGCGAGTACCCGGCCCGGCGCCGGCGCCGGGTTATTCCTTGCGAGAAAGCCTGCTGGCACTGCCCTCGCTGAGCCTAGTCAGCGACCCAGCTGGATTATGGGGTCCGGCAGGAATCTACACCCAACCCACCGCCCGCGGCAAAACTTGGGAACGCCTGACCAGCGTGGAGTGGCTCGACCCCTCGTCTCCAAAAGGATTTGGGGCGGCCGCCGGCCTGCGCATTCACGGCAACATCAGCCGCAATAAAAATTTCACTCCCAAACATGGATTCAGCCTGCGTTTCCGCAGCGAATACGGCCACCCATCATTAAATTTTCCGTTATTCCCCGGGTCGCCAGTCGAAGAATTTGACGAACTGGTCGTGCGCGCGGGCTCTACCGATACCTGGCCGTGTACAGAATGGGCCCCCTCTGGACTCGGACCGAATGGGGAACCGTATCAGCGATGGAATCGGGACTGGGCCAGCTATGTGCGGGACCAATGGGCGCGCGACTCCCATCTGGCCATGGGCCATGAAGATTTTCGCGGCCGCTACTGTCATTTGTATCTGAATGGCTTGTACTGGGGCTTGTACAATGTCACGGAAACTCCGTCCGCCAGCCACATGGCAGCGCACCTCGGCGGACCAGAACAAGAATGGGACACGGTGGCTGATTTCTCCGAACTGCGGGACGGCTCACGCGCCGCCTGGGACCAGCTTTTGCAGATGGCCAACCGCGGCCAGCTTAGCAATGATGCCGGTCTGCGCCGGGTGCAGGGTCTCCGACCGGACGGCACCCGCGATCCCGCACTGCCGCGCCTACTGAATGTCGACAACCTAATCGATTATATTATATTACATATCGCCATGGGAGCCGACGACTGGCCCGACCACAACTGGTGGGGAGCGCGACGCTCCCGCGGGCCAGATCCCGAAGGGTTTCAGTTTTTTGTCTGGGATCAGGAAATCTCCAATGTGAACACCGCACATGCACGCAGCGCGTGGGGGCCGATCTATGCGGAAGCCAATGCCGATGGCACGCCAACCCGCGTGTATGCCCGGCTCCGGAGCAGCCCGGAATTCCGAATGCGCTTTGCCGACCGCGTGCAGCATCATCTTTTTGACGATGGGGCCCTCACTCAAAATCGGAGTCTCGAACGCTGGCGCGCCCGGGTGGCTGAAATCGACCGGGCTCTCGTTGCCGAGTCGGCACGTTGGGGCGATGCGCAGGTGAATCATACCCGGCCGGGCCAGCCGTACACGCGGGAAAACGCTTGGTTGCCGCACCTCGACTGGATGGCGGCAAATTACTGGTCGCGGCAGCCAGCCACGGCGCTGACCCGCCTCAAGGCGGCCGGCCTGTTCCCCGCCGTGTCTGCACCCCGCTTCAGCCCGGACGGCGGCACTACCCTCAGCAATCCTAACCCGGCCGCGGGCACGCTGTTCTACACGACATCCGGCGAGGACCCCCGCCAGTGGGGCGGCACCATCAACCCGGCCGCCCGCAGCGCCACCGCCGACGTCACACTCGCCGTGCCCGGCCGCACGCTGGTGCGGGCTCGCGTTCGACAAGGAACCGTCTGGAGTGCACTGGCCGAAAAATGGTTTCCACCCGGACCAGACCTTGATGGAGATGGCATCGACGACACTTGGGAAACAATCCATGGGTTTTCCACCAGCGACCCCGCCGATGCGACGCTTGATTCCGATGGAGACGGACAGAATACGCTCGAAGAATTTCTAGCTCACACTGACCCCCGACGCGCCTCCAGTCGACTGCACCTGCGCGCCTCCACTCCGAGCCCCGGAGACGGATCCATCATGCTGCACTTTGAGCTCCCCGCCGGGCGCCGCGCCATCCTCGAACGCACGTCCCGCCTCGAAGGACCACCGTCATGGTCGACCCTTGCTTCTTTTGGACCACAACCGGAAGCCACCGTCATCAACCACGCCACCTCCATCGCCTCTGCGCAGGAATTTTACCGGCTGCGCATCAGCCTAGCACCATAAAGAAAATCCGCGCAAGCCTTCGGAGGATGTGCGGAGCGGAACGTGGCCAGCAGGGCACTATGACCTCGACACTGAGTGTGTCATCTCTCGTGGCGTCCTCCCGGTCGTCAAAGGAGGCATCATGGAAGTCCTAAGTCTCACTGTCTTTTTAAGCCTGATTTTAGCGGCCATTTTTGTGGTTGCTTTCATCCGGGTGGCCACACGCCCCGATGCGGGATGTGTTGAGCGTGAAGCGTTGCTGCCTCTGCAGGAGGATTATCCACCGGTCACCGGGCCGGTACCGCCATGGATTGGCGAAGTTTCCCATGAACGCGCAGAGAATAACCATTGAATATGACGACCGGTCAGTGCGCCGGTTTGTGATTGCCACTTTGATCTGGGGGGTGGTGGCCATGCTAGCGGGCGTGCTGGTCGCCTTTCAGCTGAACTATTGGCAGATGAACGGAAAGTTCATTGAGACGCTCACTTTCGGAGTAATTCAGTCGGAGGGATTGGAGTGGCTGACTTTCGGGCGGCTGCGACCGCTGCACACCAATGCGGCCATTTTCGCGTTTGTTGGCAACATGATGTTTGCCGGAATTTACTATTCCACGCAGAGACTGTGCAAAGCGCGCATGGCCTCTGATCTATTGTCGGGCCTGCATTTTTGGGGATGGCAGCTGATTATTGTCGCGGCGGCCGTGACTCTCCCGGCTGGATTGACGCGGGGCAAAGAGTATGCCGAGCTGATCTGGCCGATAAATAGTGCCGTGGCTTTCATCTGGGTTGTTTTTGCTCTCAATTTTTTCCTCACCTTGAAGCGTCGGAACGAACCGTCGCTGTATGTCGCCCTCTGGTTTTACATCGCCACAATTGTGACGGTGGCCATGCTATACATCGTCAACCACCTTTCGTTGCCGACCAGTTTGACGCACAGTTACCCCGTCTTTGGCGGGGTGCAGGACGCGTTGGTGCAGTGGTGGTACGGGCACAATGCCGTCGCCTTTTTCCTTACCACCCCGATTCTCGGGATCATGTACTATTTTATGCCGAAAGCGGCTGATCGCCCTGTCTATTCGTACCGGCTTTCGATCGTCCATTTTTGGTCGCTTGTTTTTTTATACATTTGGGCTGGGCCGCATCATTTACTGCACACCGGACTACCGGGCTGGCTGCAGGGGCTTGGCATGACATTTTCGCTCATGCTCTGGGCCCCTAGTTGGGGCGGCATGCTGAACGGACTACTCACTCTGCGGGGCGCATGGGGTCGGCTGCGAACGGATCCAGTCATCAAATTTTTCGCCGCCGGGGTCACATTTTACGGTATGGCGACCTTTGAGGGCCCATTGCTGGCCATCCGCGCCGTCAACCAGCTCTCGCATTACACCGACTGGACAATCGGCCACGTTCACTCCGGGACCTTGGGGTGGAATGGTTTTATGGCAGCTGGCATGATTTACTGGCTGGTGCCGCGCCTGTGGGATACCAAACTCCACCGCGAGTCGTGGGCCAATATGCATTTCTGGCTCGGTCTGGTCGGCATACTTTTTTACGTCGGGGCCATGTGGGTCTCAGGAATCACCCAAGGTTTGATGCTGAGCGAGGTGACGGATGAAGGCACGCCCAAGTACCGGTTTTTGGAAACCTTGGACGCCATTCGCCCGATGATGCTGTTCCGGGCCATCGGCGGAGTGCTCTACCTGTCGGGATTCATCCTGCTCGTCGTCAACGTGTGGCTCAGCATTCGCAAAAAAGCTCCGGTCAATGGCCGCGTGGAAGTTGTCATCGAAGGCGTACCCGCAGAGCAGCGCATGGGCTTGATCGAGGGCGTCCTGCTCAACCGTCCGGTCGCTTGGTCATTGGTGACCATCGCCGCCTATACTTTCTGGTTGGTCGCCCGCGACCACCAGCTCGTCGCCCTTCCCAGTCTGGCTCTCGGCTTGATCTTTTCGGTCATGACCGTCAAAAGCTTTAAAAAACACCAGTCCGACTGGTCGACTTGGCATGAGAAGCTCCTTCACAACTGGGCCCCCTTCACCACGCTGGCGTTTATCGCCGTCGCGATCGGAGGCGCCGTCCAGATCCTGCCCACCGTCATCCTCAACCGGGACAAAAATGTCGAGGATCGAATCCAGCAACTCTACAGCCCGCTCGAACTAGCCGGACGCGACCTCTACATCAGCGAAGGATGTTACAACTGCCACAGTCAGCAAATCAGAACGCTGGCCCCCGACATCCTGCGGTACGGTGACTGGTCGCGCCTCGGCGAATCAATCTATGACCACCCATTCCAATGGGGCAGCAAACGCACGGGGCCAGACCTAGCCCGCGAGGGGACCGGCACCAACAAAAAAGACAACCTCTGGCACTACCAGCATCTGGTCGACCCCAGGCAGATTTCTCAGGGGTCGAACATGCCCAGCTACCACTGGCTGGAACGGAAAAACACGGATATAAAATCCCTGCCAGACAAAATTGCCGCCCAACAAAAATTGGGTGTCCCATACCCCGCGATGACTCGCAACGTCATTGAACAGAGAGCACTGGAACAAGGAATAGAAATCGCCAAGGACTTGCGAGCGCGCGGAGCCTTTGTCGATCCTGAAAAGCAGATTATCGCCATGATTGCGTATCTGCAGAAACTTGGGCACTTCACCGATCTTCGCGCCACGCCCACCTCGCCCGCCTCGCCCACCGCGCCCGCCGCCGCCCCCCCCACCCCGGCGGCCACCGTCAAAACAGCCGCGAACACGACTCTCTCCCACCCCGCACCACACTAAACACACCAAAGCGAGCGGGTGGTGTCCGGATTCTTGATCATGGCACCACCCCTCGCCCATCGCCCGCTCCTTACGTCCATGTTCCGTCGCGTCACCCCGGAGACTTGGAGCCAGCTGACGGCTCTGACTGGCTTTCTTCTGACCTTTCTCGTTTTTCTCGGAGCCGTTCTCCGCGCATGGAGGCTCCAGAAAATTGCCGCGGACAAGCTTTCCCGGCTTCCCTTTGCTTCTGAACACCCCGCACCGGAGACCACCCGCCATGAGTGACCCCGCTTTCCCGCCACGAAAGAACGGAGCCGCCGAGCCCGAACTGCGGCCCCATGTCTACGATGGCATCCGCGAATACGACCAGCGCCTGCCCA
>JALRGB010000522.1 GCA_023253575.1 Verrucomicrobiales bacterium | reverse complement strand
CAAGCGGAGAAGTTTTTTGGCGCCCGGGTCGACGGCATCAACAAATCGCTCTACAAGCTGAAGACGGTTAAGACGTTTCCACAAAACTCAGAGCTGGGAGTCGAGGTGCCGGTGGCCAACGGCCAGCTGCGCACTTTCCATTACTCGATCAGCCTGATTCCGGACAAAACCGGCTATGAACCGCGTCTAGCCGACGCGCGCATCGGGTACTTCACCACGGGATATACCGACTTCGGCAAATTCAAGCCGGACGAAGTACGGACCCGCTTCATCAACCGGTGGTTTCTGGAAAAGGCCGATCCTTCGCTGAAACTCAGCCCACCCAAAAATCCGATCATTTTTTACATCGAGCACACCACCCCCGTGCGATACCGCCGCTGGGTCAAGGAAGGACTTCAAGCTTGGAACAAGGCCTTCGAAAAGGTCGGCCTGATCAATACCGTGGAAGTCCGCTTTCAGGACGCCGTCACCGGCGAGCACATGGAAAAAGACCCCGAAGACGTGCGCTATAATTTTGTGCGCTGGCTCAGCAACGGCATTGGCACCGCCATCGGGCCATCGCGCGTCCATCCGCTCAGCGGCCAGATTCTGGATGCTGACATCATTCTGACCGACGGCTGGATTCGCCACTGGTGGCAGGAATACAATGAAGTCATGCCGGAAACCGCCCTCGAAGGCATGCCTCCGGAAGCTTTTGAATGGCTCTGGCAAAACCCTCAATGGGATCCGCGCATCCGACTGGCTCCTCCTTCCCGTCGCTCCGAATTGCTGACCCAGCGAGAAAACCTCCCATCACCAGCCATGGGTGGACATCCCCTAGGCGCCGCTGCGGCCACCGCCGATGGATTCATCGGCCAGAGCAACGAGTTCGAAGGATTGATGGGACGCTTGCGCCAACGCCATGGCCTCTGCATGGCCCCGAGCTGCAAAACACTGGGCCTCGCCCAAATGGAAATGTGCCTAGACATCGACGGTTCCGCCGCCATGGGCGTGGATGCCAATGACCAGTCACTCGACGGCATTCCCGAAAGCTTCATCGGCCCACTCCTGATCGACCTCGTCGCTCACGAAGCCGGTCACACCATCGGCCTGCGCCACAACTTCAAAGCCAGCTCGATTTATACCTACGAGGAAATCAACGGCCCCGAAGTCAAAGGTAAAAAACCATTCGCCGGATCAGTCATGGATTACACCCCGGTCAATATCGTGGCCGGAGACGACGCCGCCCGCAAAGGCGACTTCGGTATGCTCTCGGTCGGACCCTACGATATGTGGGCCATCGAATACGGTTATACGTTCGAAAAAGACCTGAATCCCATCCTCCAGCGAGTCGCCGAACCCGAACTCGTCTACGCCACCGACGAAGATACCTTCGGCGCCGACCCGCTCGCCACCCGCTACGACTTTGGTAAAAACCCGCTCAGCTACGCGGAAAACCAAATGACCCTCATCCGTAAACATCGCGAACAACTGCTCGACAAATTTGTCGAAAACGGTGACTCGTGGGCCCGCGCCCGCCGCGGATACCAAATGACCCTCATGGTCCAAAGCCGGTCCCTCAGCATGATGGCCAACTGGCTCGGCGGCACATTTATCCATCGCGATAAAAAAGGCGACACCAATGGCCGCACCCCGGTCAATCCAGTGCCCGCCGAAGACCAACGCAAAGCCCTCGCCTTCTGCGTCACCAACGCCTTCCGCGACGACGCTTACGGCATTACTCCGAAACTGCTGGCCCACCTCACCACCGACAAATGGTACGATGGCGAATCCACCCGCTTCGAAGACGGCGCCTGGCCAGCCCACGACCGCATCCTCGGTCTGCAAGCCACCGTCCTGACCCGCCTCATGAATCCAGTCACTCTCGGCCGGGTCTATGATAATGAACTCCGCGTCCCCGCCGATCAGGATTTCATCACCCTGCCAGAAGTGCTCGATTCACTGCGCAATTCCATCTGGTCAGAACTCGACGCCTGGCAGGACGGCCCGCAGTTCACCGCCCGCCAGCCGTACCTCTCCAGCTTCCGCCGCAACCTGCAGCGCGAACATCTGGACCGCCTGATCGATCTGGCCACCAACCCAGGTCTCTCCCGCTCAGCCCCAGCCTACAAACCGATCACCGACTTGGCCACCAGCCAGATCTCGGAGCTGAAATCGAAAATCGACGTAATCGCCGCCAAAACAGGCCTCGATCCGTACAGCCTCAGCCACTTGAAACAGGCCTCGGCCCGCA
>JALRGB010000517.1 GCA_023253575.1 Verrucomicrobiales bacterium | reverse complement strand
CCAGACCATCGATCACCCGCGCCGCCCCACTCAGGAATTTCCTCCAACGCAGTCAGGGATGAGACCGGCCGATCCCGGCCAAAATTATGTAACATTCATACTCTTTTCCGCGTCTCACCCACTACCGCGCCATGCTACGATTCCTCTTCCTGCTTCTGCTCTCGACCGCCCTCGGCGCGCCGCTCAGCGCCGGCGACTGGCCGCAATGGATGGGCCCGGCCCGCGACGGCGTCTGGCCTGAAGCTGGGCTGATCGAAAAATTCCCTGAATCCGGCCCCACCATTGTCTGGCGGGCCAACGCTGGCGCCGGTTACGCTGGACCCGCCGTCGCTGGCGGCCGCGTCTTCGTCATGGATCGCGAGAGTCGGCCGACCCCCGATACATCCAAAGGGCTGCAAGGCGTCGAACGCCTCCGCGCCATCGATGCCGCCACCGGCCACACCCTCTGGGAGCGCTCATGGGACGCACCGTACCTCATTGACTACGCCTCCGGCCCGCGGGCTACCCCCACCATTCATGACGGTCTAGTCTACGCTCTCGGCGCAGAAGGGCACCTCGTCTGCGTCCGTGCCGACACCGGCGCCACCGTCTGGGACCGCGCGTTAAAAACGGACTTCCATTGCTCCTCACCCATCTGGGGCTTCGCTGGACATCCTCTCATCTGGAACGATCTGCTTCTCTGCCTCGTTGGCGGCCAAGGCACGACCGCGGTCGCCTTCGATCACCGCACCGGCGCCGAACGATGGCGCGCGCTTTCCAGTAGCCAAGCTGGGTACTGTCCGCCGACCCTCATCAACAATCACGGCCGCGAAGAAGTCATCTATTGGCACGGCGAAGCCATCAATTCTCTCGACCCCGCCACCGGTAAGGTTCATTGGACCGTCCCGCGCCCGACCCGCTTCGGGGTCAGCATGGCTATGCCGCGTCAGGTCGGTGATTTCCTGCTTGTCTCGGCCTTCTGGTGGGGCAGTCGCATGATGCGCCTCCAAAAAGACCAATCGGAACCAGAGGTCGTGTGGGAAACCACGCGCGAAAGCGACACCCGCACCGAACACCTCAACGCTCTCATGTGCACCCCGCTGCACCACAACGGCTTCCTCTACGGCGTGTGCAGCTACGGCCAGCTCCGCTGCCTAGAATGGAAATCCGGACGGCGACAATGGGAAACTTTCGCCGCCACCAGCGGCACCGGCGAAGAACGCTGGAGCAACGCCTTCCTCACTCGCCTCTCGCACCCCAGCGAAGACGGTCACCGCTTCATCATCTTTAACGAAAAAGGCGAACTCATCCTCGCCCGCCTCACCCCAGAGGCCTACCAAGAAACCAGCCGCGCAGCGATCGTCACTCCTGATTGCCCCTCCGTAAAAGACCGCCCCGTCGTCTGGACCCACCCCGCCTATGCCGGACGCCGCGCCTACGTGAAAAATAATTCGGAAATCGTCTGCGTCGACCTCGCCCCATAATCGACGACCGTTATCATCATCCTTCCCGACCTTCATGAAAATACCCACTATCTGTCACCCATGAATCACCTGACCGCCATTGCCCTCGCCGCCGCCCTGCTTCCATGGGCTGCCCCCGCCGAAAATGTCTTTAACGGCAAGGACCTCTCCAACTGGCAGACCCGTAAGGAGGACAAAGGCAAAGACTGCTGGACCGTCGGCACCCCCAGCCTCCATCCCGACAACGCCAAAATCCTCTCCGTCCAGCCCACCCCCGAAGCCATCATCAACGTGGTCACCGCCCACGCCCAAAGCTGGGACCTCGCCACCAAGAAAAAATGGGCCGGCCCCATCCACATTGAGCTCGAGCTCATGGTGCCCCAAGGCTCCAATTCAGGCGTGTATGTCATGGGGGAATACGAAGTTCAAGTTCTCGACAGCTATGGCAAGGCCGACAAAGACATGGGTGCAGGCGACATCGGCGCCATCTACAGCGCCGCCGTCCCCAAGAAAAATGCTT
>JALRGB010000453.1 GCA_023253575.1 Verrucomicrobiales bacterium | reverse complement strand
GCGCGATGCTACCGCCGAAAGTGGGACTGGCTGGCTCGATTATTGCGCCGCGGCCTTGTTGATAGATTTTGATAATGATGGCGACCGCGATTTGGTGATTTCGCAGGATTTTCGGGTTTTGGTGATGTCGAATGACGGCGCAGGCCGCTTCACTCTGGAATTTGGATCGAGCACCAAGGCCCAGTCGTTCTCGCTGGCCGCCGCCGACTACGATCGCGATGGACGAGTGGATTTTTACGTCTGCGGCTACAATCCCTCTAATGCGGAACTGCGCGGCGGAGCCATGGGCGAACCCATGCCCTTCCACGACGCCAATAACGGAGGACGCAATATCCTTTGGCGCAATGAAGGAGAATTTAATTTTCGGGACGTGACCGCCGCCGCCGGACTCGAGCAAAATAACACCCGGCATACCTTCGCCGCGGCCTGGGAAGACTATGACAATGATGGGGATCAGGATCTTTACGTGGTCAATGACTACGGACGCAACTGCCTGTACCGCAACGACAATGGTTCATTCGCCGACGTGGCCGCCACGCTCGGGGTGGAGGATACTTCGTCCGGCATGTCGGTCAGCTGGTCAGACTTTAATCACGACGGATGGATGGACATTTACACCAGTAATATGTTTTCCAGCGCCGGAAATCGGATCACGTATCAACCGCAATTTAAGGCCGGTCTTCCCGAGGAGGTCCGGGCCCGCTTTCAACACATTGCCCTCGGCAATACTCTCTTTCAAGCCGTGCCCGGCGGTCCGTTCAAAGATGTCAGTATCCCCGCCGGCGTGACTCTGGGACGATGGGCGTGGTGCTCGAAATTTGTCGATTTTAATAATGACGGGCTGGACGACCTGCTGGTGGCCAATGGCTTCATCACCACCGAAGACAGCGGAGACTTGTGAAGCGTCTACTGGCGGCAGGTCGTGTCGCAATCACCCGTCACCGATCTTTCGGAACCCGCCACCCTGCGCTACAAACAAGGATGGCGCGCTCTGAACCGGCTGCTCCACGAAGACCGCTCGTTCAGTGGTCGCGAACGACATTGCGCCTTCCTGAATCTCGGTGGCGAGACCGCCGCTTTCGCCACCGCTTCGGCCGTGACCGGATTCGATTTCCCCGAAGACGGCCGTGGCTTGGCCACCGTCGACTGGGACTTCGATGGTGATCTTGATGTGTGGCTGACCAATCGCACCGCCCCCCGCGTCCGTTTCCTGAAAAATAACGTCGAGAAAAAACCTTTTGTGGCCATCAAGCTCCGCGGTGGCGGTAAGCTCACCAATCGCGATGCCATCGGGGCCCGGGTTGAGCTGCATCTGCAGGGGGCGGCGAAGCACCCGGTTCGCATCCGTTCGCTGCGAGGCGGTGAAGGGTTTCTTTCACAATCGAGCAACTGGATGCACTTCGCTCTGGGGGAGGCGGCGGGCATTGAGAAGGTGGTCATCCGCTGGCCCGGCGGATCGGTGGAGGAGGTGTCGGGGCTCAAGTCTGGGTTATTTTACATCATTTCCGAAGGTGCCGGAGCGGAGGTATTCACGCCGCCGGGTGACCGGCTGCCTCTGCCGGCTTCGGTGCCCGAAAAGCTCGCTCTCAATGAGTCAGTGCGGATCGTGGTCCCG
The DNA here is from genome assembly GCA_023253575.1 of Verrucomicrobiales bacterium. Lineage (GTDB taxonomy): Bacteria > Verrucomicrobiota > Verrucomicrobiia > Verrucomicrobiales > V1-33 > CAJBME01. The sequence continues at coordinate 433 of JALRGB010000453.1, read as the reverse complement.
CCCGGGCTGCCTCTCCCCCCGCTGAGCGTGCGCACCGCGGACGGCGCTGAGCGACCTTGGGCACCCCAACCGGGGCGTCCCACGGTCATTAACCTGTGGGCCACTTGGTGCGCCCCGTGCCTGCAGGAACTGACAGAATGGGGGGCGCAGCGGGAGGCGCTGACCGCCGCCGGCCTCGACGTCGTGACATTCGAGTTCGAGAACGTGCCGGCGGCGGCGGGGCGGGCGCTCGCGGCGGCCGTGCCAGTGCGGCCGCATCCCGACGTGCTCTTCACGACGCAGGACCGGGCGCGGGAAAAGGCCTTCCTCGTGTCGGGCGGCTTCGCGTGCGCCCCGCATCGCGTAGTGCGTTCGCGCGAGGCACTGCACGCGGCCGTCGCCGCACTCGGCCTGCCGGCGGTGCTCAAGACCGCCGCCTTCGGCTACGACGGCA
>JALRGB010000344.1 GCA_023253575.1 Verrucomicrobiales bacterium | reverse complement strand
GCAAAACGACATTAGTGATCTTTCCTCCATTGGATTCAATTTTGGCACAAGCCGCCGCAATGTGAGCTGGCAAACAATATTCAATGGTATCATCGAGGAACTTGCAAAAGTACGAGTTTCCGGGCCCCAACGAGGCTTCCGCCAATCCAGCCATGCCCTTGCCCACCGGAACGATGGTCACGATCTGGACTACATGAGGCGGCAGTCCGATCTGGGCCGCCAGCTTCAGTTGGCCGTCAGTGGGGTCCAGTAGGTGCAGCGTCCCCGTCTGACAGTTATGCTGGCGTAGGGCGGCTTGCAGATGGTCTTGAGGGCTCATGGTATCAAAAAGGGCGGTAGGCTCAGCTTAGCCTGTAAAGGCGCGCACCACCAAAGTTGCATTGTGGCCGCCAAATCCGAAGCTGTTGCTCATGGCTGCCGTAATCTTCACTTCGCGCGCAACATTCGGGATGTAGTCTAGATCGCATTCGGGATCTGGGTTTTCGAGGTTGATCGTGGGGGGGGCGATCCCGTTTTGCATGGCGAGCACGGTGGCGGCGAGTTCCACGCCTCCAGCCGCACCCAGCAGATGTCCAGTCATGGATTTGGTCGACGAGATCAACAGTCCGTTTTTCGCAAATGAACCGAAGGCTTTTTTGATCGAATTCGTTTCCGAGATATCGCCCAGCCCGGTCGAGGTGGCGTGGGCATTGAGATAGCCGATGGCGGTGGGGTCGAGTCTTGCATGTCGCAGTGAAATCGCCATCGCGGCCGCCGGGCCCGATCCGTCGGGTGAGGGGGCTGAGAGGTGATAAGCATCCGCGGAGCACCCGTATCCAGCGAGTTCACAATAAATGCGGGCGCCGCGCTTCTTGGCGTGCTCTAGCTCCTCTAGAACAACCACGCCAGCCCCTTCACCCATGACAAATCCATCGCGGTCGCGGTCAAAAGGACGGCTGGCCCGCTCAGGCTCGTCATTGCGGGTTGAAAGGGCTCGCATGTTGGAAAATCCAGCCAGTCCCATCGGCCGAATGCTCGCCTCCGCGCCGCCCGCCAGCATGGCGTCAGCATCCCCAAATTTGATGATGCGCCACGCCTCTCCGATGTTGTGGTTACTGGTCGCACAAGCCGTGACAATCACCATGTTGGGGCCTTGAAAACCTAGGTCGATCGAGATCATTCCGCTTCCTATATTACTGATCATCATAGGAATGGTGAATGGGCTGACCCGGGATACCCCCTTTTGCAGCAGCGCGGCATGCTGGTCCTCAAACGTGCCCAGCCCCCCAATGCCGCTCCCCACCATGATGCCCACCCGGGTCGGATCCACCGCGTTGGCACTCAGGTCAGCGTCTTTGACCGCCAGCTTCGAACCAGCCATCGCTAGCTGCGCATAACGGTCTGCACGGCGGGCATCTTTGAAATCATTGAAATAATCCTTCGGGTCAAAGGTCGACTGTCCAGCAATCTGGCAGGCAAAGGGCTCGGGATCCAGATGAGAGATCCGTCCAATACCGCTGCGCCCGTGCACAAGATTGTCCCAAAACGTGGGGAGATCATTTCCCAGTGGGGAAACGACTCCAATTCCTGTGATGACAACACGGCGTTCGCTACTCATCTGTTTTCCTAGGCACAGCCTCCGTCTCTTGTCAAAATCTGAAGTACTTTGTTGATAAATGCGTGGACCTCAGATGTTCAAAGTTCCCTCGGTCTTCGACGCTCATTCAGGGCGGCACAATTGGGGCAAGTAATCAAAGATTCACCAGATGGGTCACGGAAAATTTCATGACAGAGGCGGCAGATGACGTCATGCCGACGTTCCTGGCGCCTCCGGTGGCGGCGGTGCCACTCGCCCGTTAGCCAAATGAGACCAACCAGCAGCATCAAGCCCCATAAATAGGCTGAGAGCAGTGTGGACAGACTGGTTTGAATCATCGTGGTTCGTCGGCAGGTTCCTCGGTCGGTGGCGTCGGGGTGGCGGGCGGAAATACCATTTCGGAAACGCCGCTGATCACCGGCCAGGCCGCGCGCTCCGGGCGTGGTGGCCATGGCTGCCGCGCCATGACATGCGCGCTGAAACCGGGCTGACGGGGCGGCGGCACGGCGTTCTCCGGCAGCTCCAGATCCGCGGTCTCGGCGGGGGAGGGCCTGCGACTCATCGCCCGGGGCCCCGCCGCCTCCGTTGGGTCAACGGGCCAGGCCGGGGCTAGCGTGATGCTTGCTGGCAAGGGCATGGCGCGGGCCAGAGGCGGAGTGCGTAGCCGGAATAACAAAAATGCCGCCACATGCCCGAACAACGCTATTAAAAGGAACCCCGTCAGCTTGAGCCACGTCCTTGGGCGGTGGCGCCAGTCAAATATCAGCGGCGATCCCCCAGGGGCGGAAGCAGGTGGTTCGGTTGGCTTCATGGCGTCGCTCCTCCTCCAGAGCCCGGCGGGGTGGTGGCTTGAACCACCTCATATCCGGCATCAAGAGCGAGTTGGCAGACTCTCACGACCAGGCCGTGGGCCGCCAGCTCGTCCGCTCGCACCAGAACCTGACGGATACCACCGCGCGGAGGCTCCGCGAGCGCGGTGCGCAGCCCCATCAATGAGAGTGGTTGGTCATTCAGGAAGATCTGCGGCTGCCGGCCGGCCGAGAGCGTGATGATGTGCGCCCGAGGCATGGGTTCCAACAGCGAGGTGGACGGCGGCGGCCGCACCCGCACCCCGGATTGCAGCACCATACTCGATCCAAGAAGGAAAAACGTCAGCAGCAGCATGACCACGCCGAGAAAAGGCACCAGATGCATCAGGCGCGGCGTCAGCTGAAGCTGGGATTCGAGTTTCAAAGAAGAAGGCGGCTCCGGTGGAGTAAATGGCGAAAATCGTTAGTGAGTGCAGGCAGTAGCGGGGAGCTTGCGGATCATACCCTCATCCGCGGGGTGCGCGAGTGTCGCCTTTTTCTTGGTGGGGCGAGATGAAGGAAGCCCGTGGGCGGCGCCGTCTACCTGCTCCGTTTGCCGCCTGTTCCCGCGGCCGTGTCGAAGGCAATGATGCGCGGATTGCCGGTCATTTCGGGGTTGGTGGCTGCGGTGGAGGTGGCCTCTCGTTGATCAGTGAGAATATTGACAATTTCGATACCTGCCCGCTCCATGTCGTGCATCAATGTTTTCACAAAAGCTGCCAGATACGCGTAAAACAGGTAGGCTGGAATGGCCACGGCCAGTCCCACTGCGCTGCCCAGCAGCGCCTGATAGACGCCATTGGAGAGCTCGGCCGGTGTGGCAAATCCATTGCCCCCCTCGAGCTTGATAAATGTGTCCGTCAGGCCGATGACGGTGGCTAGCAATCCAATCAAAGGGGCTACATAGACCACACTCAGTAGAACTGCCAAGTATCGCTCCAGCTTGGGAACCTCCAGCTGCCCAGCTTCTTGCACGATTTCTTTTAGATCAGACCGGCTCATTTCATGGCGCACCAGCGCGGCCCTGATCACCCGAGCCACTGGCCCCGGCGTGCCCGCGACTTCGTGCAAAGCTTCAGAAAAATTCCGTTTTTGCACCAGATTTGAGACGCCTTGCAGTAATTCAGCGACGTCAATCACAGAGCGATGGAGGTGGAAGAACCTCTCTGCGAAGATCCCCAGCGCGACCAGACTGCAGGTTAACAACAGCCAAATCAGCGGTCCTCCTTTGGTGACAAGTTCGATCATGCAAGTTGCGTCGCGATGGGCTACTGGTACCCTGAACGTCAGACCATACTCAGTTTTTGCCGATCATTCAATCAGGAAAAACGGTAGGGAAAAAATGGTGAAATGGCCCGTCCGGAAGTCATTTTTAAGTGTTGCCCATGGATGGGGTTATGGATGGTGGGGCCACTCGCCGTTGAGTGGACCAAGTGATGGGTGCACAAAAAACATGGCATTCAGCGTGCGAAATGTCATACTTAAGAAGGGGGACGGCGATCTGTTTCTTGGCAGGTTGGCTGCTGGTTCTCCACGGAAGACGTATTTTTTCGCTGTTC
>JALRGB010000313.1 GCA_023253575.1 Verrucomicrobiales bacterium | reverse complement strand
GCAGACCGGCGTGTTTGATGGAAGAAATCGGGGAGGCGCCGGTTCCGCCTTCGTGACCGGAGATGAGGATGATGTCGGCATTGGCCTTGGCGACGCCGGCGGCGATGGTGCCGACGCCTGTTTCTGCGACCAATTTGACGCAGATGCGGGCGCGGGGATTGACCTCTTTGAGGTCATGGATGAGCTGCGCCAAGTCCTCGATGGAATAGATATCGTGGTGGGGCGGCGGCGAGATGAGTTGAACGCCGGGCTGGGTGCGGCGCAGTCGCGCGATCAGGGCATTGACCTTGTAGCCGGGGAGCTGTCCGCCCTCGCCGGGTTTAGCCCCCTGGGCCATTTTGATTTCAATTTCCTCGGCGCTGGCGAGGTATTCTGCGGTCACCCCGAAGCGGCCTGAGGCGACCTGTTTGATCTTGGAATTGAGCCATGAGCCATCGGCGCGGTGTTTGAAGCGGACGGGGTCTTCGCCGCCTTCACCGGAGTTCGACTTGCCGCCGATTTCGTTCATGGCTTCGGCCAGCGCCTCGTGGGCTTCGGGCGAGATGGCCCCCAGCGACATGGCGGCGGTGGTGAAGCGGACGCGGATCGACTCGATGGGTTCCACCTCGTTGAGGGGGATGGGCGAGCCGAGTTTGGCAGGGTTGAAAGTAAAGAGGTCGTGCAGGGCAATCGGCTGGACGCTCTTAATTTCGTTGACGTAAGCGGCGTATTTTGCCGGATCGTTCTCTCGGACGAAGGTGTGGAAATTTTTAATGGTCTGGCCGTGCAGGGCGTGTTTTTCACCTTCGCGGCGGAACCGGTAGAATCCGGGGTCTCCGAGTTTGATTTCTTGGGGAACGGCGGCGCCGAAACCGGCGTGATGGCGCATGAGCGATTCTTGGGCGATCTGCGTAAAGCCGATGCCCTCGATTTGGCTGGGGGTGCCGGTGAAGGCAAAATCGGTCAGTTCGCTGCTGAGGCCGACGGCTTCGAAGATTTGCGCGCCTTGATAGCTTTGGAGGCAGGAAATCCCCATTTTGGACATGATCTTGAGCACGCCTTTTTCCAGGGCTGCCCGGTATTTGACAAGGGCCTCATCGAGGGATTTGCCTGCAAACACCTTGCCGGAAGCATCTTTCTGGAGCAATTCTCGGACGGTTTCCGCGCCAAGATAAGGGCAGACGGCTTGCGCTCCGTATCCAAAAAGACAACTGACTTGATGCACGTCTCGTGCTTCGCCGGTGTCGACCACGATGGACAGGCGCAGTCGTTTGGCGCAGCGGACGAGGTGGTGGTGCACGGCGCCGGTGGCGAGCAGAGCCGGTACGGCGACCCGGTCGTGGTCGACGGCCCGGTCGGACAGGATCAGGATGCGGATCCCGTCATCGACCGCTTGTTCGGCTTCGGCGCAGAGACGGCGGACGGCCGCTTCCAAGCCTGCGGTATCCGCGGCGACGGGCCAAGTGCTGTCCAGAGTGCGGGCGGGAAACTGTTCACTTAATGATTTCAGTTTTTCCAGTTCGTGATCAAAGAGAAACGGTGTTTCCAGCCAGATGACTTTGGCGTGATCGGCGGTTTCGGCGAGGAAGTTGCGATACCAGCCGAGGGCGACTCCAAGCGACATGACGAGGCGCTCGCGAATCGGATCGATCGGCGGATTCGTGACCTGGGCAAAGAGTTGTTTGAAGTAGGTGAAGAGGACGCGTGGTTGGAGGCTGAGCACCGAGAGGGCGGCGTCGTCGCCCATGCTGTAGGTCCCCTCCATGCCTTCTTTGATCATGGGGGTGAGCACCATGTTCAGCTCCTCGTCGGTGTAGCCGAAAGCTGCCTGCTTTTGAGAGAGCCCCAGGATGTCGAGATCTCCGGTGGGGGTGGGAATGGACGGTCCTGTGAGAGTGGCGAATTCCACGCGGTGGCGGGCGAGCCATTCGGCGTACGGATGGCGGGAAGCCAGCGCTTGTTTAATTTCGGCGTTGAATCGGATGGTTTGGGCGACGGTATCGACCACCATACTTTCGCCTGGGGCGAGGCGGCCTTTTTGGATCACGGTTTCGTCATCGAGCTGAACCAGTCCTACTTCTGAGCCGGCGGCGATCAGTCCATCTTTGGTGATTTTGAATCGTGATGGACGCAGGCCGTTCCGGTCCAAGGCGGCGCAGATGCTGCGGCCGTCCGAGCAAACGATGGCGGCCGGGCCGTCCCATGGTTCCGAAAA
>JALRGB010000305.1 GCA_023253575.1 Verrucomicrobiales bacterium | reverse complement strand
TTCGCAACCAGGTAATCTGGCCAATGGCAAAACCATGTTCACCGTCAGCTGCGCGACCTGTCACAAACTCGGCGACGAAGGACGGGAAATCGGCCCCACCCTGACCGGCATGGGCACTCACGGCCCCGAAGAATTGCTGGTGCACATCGTCGATCCAAATCGCGAAGTCGATCCAAGCTTCCACGCTTGGAATATCGAAACCACCGACGGCCAGTTTCTGGCCGGGGTCATCGCCCGCCAAAACAATGCGTCCGTCCTGCTGCGCACCCTGACGGGTGAAGTGGAAGTTCCGACCAACAAGATCAAGACCCGCACCGATACCGGCCGCTCGCTCATGCCCGAAGGACTAGATGCCTTGGGCGGCGAAATCCTGCGCGATATCCTGGCTTATATGGCCGGCGATGCCGCCGGTAAATACCGCGTCCTCGATGTGGCCAAGGTCGCCACGGGCGACGGTCGTCGTGGGCTTTTCATGACTCAGGAGGCCGACTATGAATCAGTGAAGCTGCGCAAGTTCGGGAATCTTGAGATCGAAGGGGTGCCGTTTTTTCTGACCGATCCGGCCAAAGCGGTCACGGGGCGCAACCTTGTCGTGTTGAAGGGTGGTTATGGTGACCACTTTGCTCAGAGCTTTCCGCCGAGTGTGGAAATCGCTGTCGGGGTCGCGGCCCAGCGACTGCACCTATTGAGCGGCGTGGCTGGATGGGCTTGGCCCTACGGCGGCGACGAGGTCAAAGGCCAGCCGGCCATGAAGCTGACCGCCGCCTATGCCGACGGCAGCAAGGAAGTCTTTACCTTCAAAAATGGTATCGAATTTGTCGATTACATTGGTGATGCCGACGTCAAAGGATCGAAGCGGGCCCGAGGCCTGACCAATGGCGGTCAGATCCGTGTCATGACGATTGTGCCGGCCCGCGACGGGGTTATCACCAGCCTGACCGTGGAAAGCCCCGGCAACGGCATTGCCCCAGTTATTGCCGCCATCACCGCCGAACTCCCAGGGGTTGAGAAAAAAGGAGGCGGTCCAGAAATTCGTTCAACGCCTGATGCCGCGGCGGCTCCTGCCGGTGCGCCTGGGGCCTGGGTTCCGAACAAGAAAAAAGTCTTGTTGATTGGCGGGGGGTCGTCCCACGACTTCCAGAAGTGGTACAACGAAGTCGATAGCGCCACGCTGCAAGGTGCTGGGTTTTCGACGCGGTACACTGAGGATGTGACCGAGGCGACGGCTTTGATTGGTGAGGCGGACACGGTGGTTTACAGCACGAACCAAGGGCCATTTGGGGGCCTTGGTTTTCAGGCTGCGCTGCGCCGCGCCACTGATGCCGGTACGGGGCTGGTCCTGTTGCATGCCGGTCTCTGGTATAACTTCGTGGACAATCAGGAATACAACCGGGTTTTTGCTGGCGGCGGGTCTCGCGGGCATGATTCTATCCAGGAATTCGTGGTCAAGATTTCGGATGGAACCCATCCCGTGACTGCCGGACTGGGTGGTGGTTTCGCCGTGGTCGACGAACTCTATTACAGTGTGCTGGATCCAGCGGGCTCACCCTCTCAGGTGTTGGCCACTGCCACCAGCCCCCGAACTGGCAAAACCTTCCCTAGCATCTGGACCGTTAAACATGACGCCGCGAAAATCGCGGCCATTGCCGCCGGTCACGACGCCCGCGCCCACGAGCTGCCCGCTTTCAAGCAGCTGCTGATCAATGCCGTCACTTGGACGGTGAAATAATAAGGGTGCATCCGCGGCGGTCATTGGGACCGCCGCGCGGCTGCAGAGGAGTTGGTTACCCATGACCCTGCCGGCAAGGGTTGCCGTAGGTAAAGGCGGCCCCAGTGTTTACGGTCGTTGTTGTTGCCGGTGCTGGTTGAACATGGCGAGTGTCCGGTCGCGGTCCTCGCTATGGTCGACCATGGGAGCTGGGTAGTGTGGGGCGAGGGTGATGCGACCGCTGGCTTTTGGTCCGGCGGCGATGAGTGAGGCCGGCACGTCTTTGAGTTCCGGGCACCATTGTTTGATGTAGCGCGCCTCGGGGTCGTAGCTTTTGGTTTGGCTCCAGGGGTTTTGGATGCGGAAATACGGGGCGGCGTCGGCCCCGGTGCCGGCGCTCCATTGCCAGCCTCCATTATTGGAGGCATTTTCGCCATCGACCAGTTTTTGCATGAAGTATTCCTCTCCGAGGCGCCAGTCGAGGCGCAGGTCTTTGGTGAGGAACATGGCGACGATCATGCGGACGCGGTTGTGCATGAAGCCGGTGGCTTGCAGTTCGCGCATACCCGCATCGACAATGGGAAAACCGGTTTGACCGTCTTTCCAGCGGGTGAAGGCGGCGGGGTCATAACTCCAGGGCAGTCCGCGCCACTCAGCATTAAATTCGTGATCGAAGACGGAGGGAAACCGCGTCAGAAGGGCGAAGTAAAACTCGCGCCAGGCGAGTTCGTTGATGTATGTTTGTACGCTTTTTTTCTCACTGGCGGTGGCGGCGGCCTGCAGGGCGGCCGTGCTTTGGTGGTGGAGTTCGCGAATAGAAATCAATCCGAAGCGCAGGTCTTGGCTGAGGCGTGAGGTGGTCTGGCCGAAGGGGGTATTGCGTTGTTCACCGTAGGCTGGGAGGATGGCTTCGATGGCATTTTTCAGGCGGGTGCGGGCGGCGCGTTCTCCGGGTTCGACGATGCGAGCGGTGTTGGCTGGCAATTTCCAAGTGGCGAGAGTCGGGCACGGGTCGCTGGGCAGGGTGGCGGCTTCTGGCGGCAGGGGGGCGAATTGTTTGAGGCGCGGGCGGCAGGAGGCTTTGGGCTGGGCATTCCAGTTGCGGGCGTACGGGGTGAAGACGCGATACGGTCCGCCACCACCGGTCAAGATTTCCGAGGCTTCATGAAGCACGGCGTCTTTTTCATCGTAGCAGGCCACGCCCAGTTCGCGGCACAGGGCGCGGACTCGGGCGTCCATCGCTAGGCCATACGGGTCTCCCGGATCGCGGTTGAAATAGACCGCATCGGCCTTGGTCTCGGTCAACAATTGCTGGAGGATTGCCGTCGCATCCGGGCCGCGTCGGAAAATCAGGCGCCCCCCGATGGCTTCAATGTTTTTTTCCAAGGATGCGAGTGAACCGCATAAAAAATCCTGTCGCGCTGGGCCGGTCCATCGGTGTTCTTTTTCCCAGGCGGAAACCGCATACACCGGAATGACCGCGGCCGCTTCTTGAACGGCGCGACTCAGCGCAGTATTGTCAGTCAGCCGCAAATCGCGGCGAAACCAGTGGAGGGCAAGGCGGTGGGTTGGCATGAGGCAAGATACGCGGGCTGGAAAGCAATGGGAACGATCAGCATAGGAGAACTTTGAGCAATGTCACTGCCGGCGAGTGATTCTGACCGGGAGATTGGGGTTTTTCCTTAGCGCAGAGAGGGAGCGGATCCGTGCCGGTCACGGCCGGTTTGACTGGCGTCATCGATCAACCCGGGCCATCAATCACATTCCCCCGAGGAAACCTGTTTTTCAGCCTCAACAGAGGAGCCGAGATACTCCTTATTCTGATCAGAAAATTTTTAACCTGATGATTACTAGCATATTATTAATTCTAGCCGGCCTCGTTGCCCTGTACTTTGGAGCCGAATGGCTGGTCAAAGGAGCCTGTTCGCTCGCCATCCGCTTGGGCATGACCCCGTTGATTGCCGGGCTGACGGTGGTTGCCTTTGGTACCAGTAGCCCGGAATTGGTGGTCAGTCTGGTAGCGACGTTCAAGGGCGCGGGCGACATTGCCATCGGCAACGTGGTCGGGTCCAATAGCTTTAACATTGCCTTTATTCTCGGGCTGACGGCGGTCATTGTGCCCTTGAGTGTGCAGTTTCAGCTGCTGAAGTTTGACACGCCCTTCATGATTGCGACGGCCGGCTTGTTTTTGT
>JALRGB010000257.1 GCA_023253575.1 Verrucomicrobiales bacterium | reverse complement strand
AGGCGCGGCGGTGGAACCCGTGCATCCCCTGAATCATCATCGGAGCAAAGACAACGTTCATGCACACCAAGGTGGGCCAGAAGTGAAGATGCCCGAGGAAATTGTTCATCGTACGACCCGTCATTTTCGGGAACCAATGATAGATGCCGGCGAACAGACCGAAGAGCACGCCGGGAGCAACCACGTAGTGGAAGTGACCGATAACGTAATACGTATCGTGCAGGTGGAGGTCGACGAGCGCGAAGGCGAGCGGCAGGCCCGTCAGACCGCCGATGCCGAACATCGGCAAGAAAGCGGTAGCAAAAAGCATCGGAACGGTAAAGCGAATGGAGCCGCCCCAGAGCGAGATCATAAGGCAGGTCAGCAAGATGACCGAAGGAATCGAAATCAACACCGTCGTCGTCTGGAAGAAAGTGGTGATCACGCTGCCCATGCCCGTCATGTACATGTGGTGAGCCCAGACGATGAACGAGAGGAAGCCGAGGACGAGCACGCCATAGACCATGCTTTTATATCCCCACAGAGGATTGCGGGTATTGGCGGGAATGACTTCAGCCACGATGGAAATGGCAGGAAGCAGGATGACATAGACCTCGGGGTGACCCAAAAACCAGAAAAGGTGCTGATACAACAGCGGGCTGCCGCCGCCAGAGACGTTCCAAAGCTGGCCATTCACGACCAAGCCGGTAGGCATGAAGAAGCTGGAACCGAAGAGACGGTCGCTGAGCTGCATCAGAGCGGCCACTTCGAGCGGCGGGAAGGCGAGCAGCAAGAGAAAGCCGGTGACCAACATGCCCCAGACAAAAAACGGCATGCGCATCCACGTCATGCCGCGGGCCCGCAAGTTGATGATGGTGGCGAGGACGTTGACGGCGCCCAAGAGCGACGAAGTAATCAGCATGGCCATGGCCACCAGCCATTGAGTTTGACCATTCCAAAATGACCACGGCTCAGAAGCATGTGTGATCCCGGCCAAAGGAGAATAATTGGTCCATCCCGACTGGGCCGCACCCGATGGCAGGAAGAAGCTGGCCAGCATCAACACACCTCCTACAAAAAACGACCAGTAACTCGCCATGTTGAGACGAGGGAAAGCCATGTCGATGGTTCCAATCTGTAACGGCGTCACATAGTTACCGAAGGCGGCAAACCCCAGCGGGACGACGCCAAGGAAAACCATGATGGTACCATGCATGGCACCAAACATGTTGTACAATTCGCCACTGACCCGGCCTTCGTTCAGCCAGCGGTCAGAACCGCCGCCCCCGAGCAAATCAATGAACGTTTTTGCCCAGCCGGCCAGCTCCTTATCCGGATAAGCGATGCTCCAGCGCATGTAGAGCATGAGCATGAAACCAAAAGCCAGAAAGAGAAGCGCACTGACCCCGTACTGAATGCCGATCCACTTGTGGTCAGTGGAAAACACGTATTTTGACAGGAACGACTGTTCGTGATGGTCGTGACCATGATCACCGTGGTGGTCGTGGGTGTCGTGAGCGGTAGCGGCGGCGGACATGGATGAAAATGGCTAGAGGTGGGAACGCAATGGGCGAGCTAAGATGGAGGGCGGCGCGTTGAGAAAAAATCAGGGAGCGGGCGGAGTGGTAGGGGCGGCGGCATCAGCCGGAGGAGCGGCAGCTCCGACCAGCATAGTGCTCTCAGGGATGGCAAGCAATTCGGCTTCAGTATACATCGCCGTGCGACCTTTGGTCCGCGCAAAAAATTCGCTGACCGATTCCACGCTGATTTCGGAGGCGGTATTACCCCATGCCTGACGAATATAGCTCAGCACACCGGCAAATTCCTTGGGCGAAAGGATCGGGGGGGCATGCGCTGGCATGATGGCGGCCCCATATTGCTGACCCTTCACCGTTACAGGCCCCATCAGACCGTAGCCGACCAGAGAAGCCAGACGTTCCGTGCTGCCTAGGACCCACTCAGATCCAGCCAGTGGTGGGTAGAGCCCGGCCTGCCCCAGACCATTTGCCTGGTGGCACGCCACACAGCCTTTCCCTTTGTACACCTTTTCACCGATGGCAGCCAAATTAACCTGGACGCCCCCAGTCTCGGGAACCAACGCCTCCGGTGTCACCGGCTGGTAGGACGCTCCGAATTTGTTGTAGTTCAGAACATCGCCCGACCCGGTGCCCCGCTGGGCCCCATAAAACGTGAATCCGAGCGCCGTCACGGCGATCGCTCCCAGAGTGACCCAGAGCGAGACCGGTTTGCTTTCAGCCGTGCGGTCAGGATGCTCCCGGGACAGGGCATTGTGGACCCGGGCCACATTCAACGTGGCACGGTAGTCGATGTTGTCAGAAGGGCGGTCGGTGCTCATTTCACAGGGGCGGCAGGGGCGGGAGCGGCAGGGGCGGCGGGAGCGGCGGGGGTCGGTTTCGTGCCCCCAAGCGAGATCGGCAAAGGAGCGTTGCGCTTCAAGGCCAGCAGATAATCGACGAGATCGAGGGCCTCTGTAGAAGGAACGATTTCTTCACCCTCATTGGGTGCATGTTTTCCCGTCGTTTTAATGGCGAGATTCGAGGGTTGTCCTTGGATCGTTCGTTTGGAGAAGAGGTGGCGCTGGGACGGACAAGATGACCAGTCATAGCGGGCCTGAGGATTGTACAGGTGTTCGAGGAAGGCCTGGCGGGTGGAGAACCGGAAGCCGGCGTTGGCGAGGTCGGGGCCATTACGGCGTTCACCGATCGCGGCGAAGGAATCGCCGAGGTAGTCGTAAGGAGCGGTCTGGCGCGTGCGTTTTGGAGCCAGCGCGTCCTGAGTTTCGCCCCAGTTGCGTTTAAATTCGTCACCGTCACCCCCGAGGTATTGCGGGCGGATGACTTGGGTGTGGCACTGGACACATCCTTGCTGGAAGTAGATGAGTTGGCCGCGGGCCTGATCGGCGGAGCGGGTGGGCGGGAAGAAACCTTTGGTTTCGTCACCGGCCTCCTCGTCATACGCGACCGGAGCGAGATGGGCCATCCCGGAGTAGGGGCGAACGACCAACACCAGCCAAGGGGCGGCGAAGGTGGCGAGCAGGCCGAACAGAAGTGATTTCAGGGACATGGTGGATTAAGCCTCCGCTCCTTTGGTGATCATGACGCTGGCCGGGCCGTGGTCGGCGGCACTGGTCAGCAGGGTGGCGCGTTCACTGCGGCGGCCCAAGCGCAGGGCGATGAGGATGAAGTGAAAGAAAAAGACGAGGTTAGCCGCGAGGACAAAGACCCAGCCAAGAGTGGCCCCGATGTAGGCCCCATGGAGCATGTCAGTGAGGGCGCCGAAGCCGTTACTCCAGACGTTCATGGCATTGCCTTGGAAAATGCCGCCGATAATGAGGAAAATACCGATCGGCGAGCCCCCGTAGATGTTCGCCCAGAAGTGGACGCGAATCATGCCGGGCGATAACCACTCGCACCCAGTAAGGCGCGGCAGGATGAAATAGATGGCCCCGAACATGGTCATCGAGAAATAACTATACACGAGCATGAATCGCAGGCCATCCCAGGCCGCCGTGTATTGGGTCAAACCGGGCGACAGCGCGAGGAAAGCGGCGACCACGTGACTGATGACATAGAATACGGCTCCGGCGAAAATGAAGCGCAGCGTGGGGCTGGTCTGTACCAAATCGTGACGGTCGCGGACCGTCATAAAATGATTGGCGGCCACGCAGAGAACCGGAATCAACAGCACCACTTGAGCGGCACTGCTGACGGCCGGCATCC
>JALRGB010000244.1 GCA_023253575.1 Verrucomicrobiales bacterium | reverse complement strand
GGTATGCATCCGGCCTTGACGATTGGCGAGGGCGACCTGATGCCTGACACGCAGGCTGAAGTCTACTCCATCTGCCAGCAGCAAGGGCTGACGCACTTGATTTACGTCGGCTTCCACACTCAGGTTTGCCTGCTGGGCAAGCCGATGGGATTGCGAGCCATGAAAGCGGCGGGTTTGAATTGCGTGTTAGCGCGCGACATGACCGACGCCCACCCAGGGTATGATCCATCCCGGGATTTTACGCCCGATCTAAATACCGATCAGGTCGTAGCCCACTTCGAGAAACACCTAGCTCCTACTATTCATTTCGAACAGGAACTGACGCGGCTCGGGAAATGGGATCCTGCTTGGATGCTGGATCCGGTGCGCATCGCGCCATGGGGGACACCGATGCGGCCGCACTTTTTCGAGGAACCCGTGACCGTGACACTTTCAGCGCCGCTTCATCCGGGCGTGGAGATTCGTTACACGCTTGATGGATCCCAACCGTCGGCGTCATCGCTGCTTTATCGCACCCCGATTGAGGTGAAGGAAACAACCGCATTGCGCGTGGCCTCATTCCGCGACGGTCGACCGGCCGGGCCCGAGTCCGAAGCGGCTTTTGCCCGCCTGAGCCCCATGCCGCCGACGCCGAGCGTGGCCATCGGTGATCTGCGACCGGTCCGTACTGCGGGGTTTGGTCATAGCTACGGCGGCGACGTTCGTTATGCCGGCGCCACTCAGCCACCGCAAAAAGATAAATCGAACTTAGGTCAGCCGTTGAAGGTTAATCGAAAAACGTACGAAAAAGGCATGGGCGTGCATGCGCCGTGCGTGCTGATGTACGAGCTGAAGCCGGAATACGCTCGCTTTGTGGCTCTGGCCGGCGCGGATGAAAATGTAGTCAGTGTCAACAATGGATCGAATCTCGCGATGCATCCGAGCGTCGTCTTCAAGGTGTTCATTGACGGTCAAGAAGCGGCTGCCAGTCCAGTCATGCGTGTGCTTTCGCCCGCCTGGCGATTTGACCTGCCGATTCCTGCGGGCGCCCGCTTGATCAGTCTGGTCGCCATGGATGCTGGCAACGGGTCCCGCGAGGATTTTGCGAACTGGGTGGATGCGGGGTTTATGCTTCGAAAATAATCGTCCGGCGATGATGTCGGGAGGATGGTTGAAAACTGATTTTTTATGGAAATGAAATTGTTACGCCAGTGGATACTAGGGGTGCTGGTTTTGATGTTTTTCGGGATTTTGTCGCCTGCGGTGGCGGCTGACTCTGTCGATTTCCGCATGCGATCGCGCGGACCGGACGGGGCGGATGCGACCCGGACGAAAGTCATGGAAACGAACGGGCAATGGGATCCAGCGCGTACGGCGGTGGTGGTGTGCGACATGTGGGACAGGCATCATTGTCCGGATGCGACTGCGCGGGTCGCGGAAATGGCGCCACGGATGAATGACGTGCTGAAGGCGGCTCGTGCGAAGGGGATGCTCATTATTCATTGTCCCAGCGACACCATGGATTTTTACAACGATCATCCCGGCCGCCAGATGGCTCGGATGGCGCCCGTGGTGGAAACGAAGGTCCCTCTCGAGGGGTGGTGCCAACTGGATGGGGTCAAAGAGCCGGAGCTGCCCATCGATGACTCCGACGGTGGCTGTGACGGATGTCCCGACTGCCCAGGATTCAAAGCATGGAGCCGACAGCATCCCGCGCTCGAAATCATGGATGGCGATGCCATCACTGATTCTGTCGAAGCCTTCTATCTGATGCGCCAGCGCGGCATCACGAACGTCGTCATCATGGGCGTGCACGTCAATATGTGCGTACTGGGTCGTCCCTTCGGCATTCGGCAACTCGTCGCCCAAGGACAAAACGTCGTTCTCGTGCGCGATCTGACCGATGCCATGTACAACCATCGGATGCCGCCATGGGTCTCGCACTTTCGCGGGACGGAAATGGTGGTCGAACACATCGAACACTACTGGTGCCCGACTATAACCAGTGTGGATTTTCTCGGTGGTGAGCCGTTTCGTTTTCAAGAAGACGTCAAGAAGCGGATTGTCATGGTCATTGGCGAGAATGAGTATTCGACATGGGAAACGCTGCCGGAGTTTGCCCGTTCTGAGCTGGCCTGGCGGGGATATGAAGTGACTTTTGTGCAGGCTTCACCTCGTGATGGGGACCCGGATTTCCGTGGATATGAGGCGATTCGCGATGCGGACTTGGTTGTTCTGAGTGTGCGGCGGCGTGCTCCACCGAAGCCGATGATCGATTTGCTGCGGGCGCATGTAGCGGCGGGCAAGCCGGTAGCCGGCCTTCGCACGGCCAGTCACGCGTTTCAGGCGGCGCCGTCCGGGCCGGGTTACCAAGCGTGGAATGATTTTGATGTGGAAGTGCTGGGCGGTCATTATGAAGGCCACTGGAACAACAAACCGCCCGTGGCCCCGCACAGCCGCATCGAGAGGGTCAAAACCGGCGCCAGCCACCCCGTGCTGGCTGGAGTGCCGGCGGAATCATTTCTCTCGACCTCACACCTATACAAAAACCGGAACCTCGCGCCTGAAACGACTAGCCTATTGCAAGGGCGCGTCGAGGGACAAGACGGGCTGGAGCCGGTGGCTTGGGTCAACACGGCCCGCGACCGCCGGGTCTTTTACACGTCATTGGGCAATGCCAATGATTTTCAAATACCCGCCTTCCGCCGGCTCTTGCTGAATGGCCTTCTGTGGTGCCTCCATGATCCGCCACCGCCCGCTAGTGCCGGACTGGCACCCGTCGCCAGTTCGCAGGCGCCGGTGCCTGTGCCGGCCGCTCCACCCGCGCCGGCTGCTCCACCCGCGCCGGCCGCTCCACCTGCTCCACCCGCGCCGCCTGCGCCCGCTTCTGCCGCATTGGTAACCCCTCCGGCTTTAGCGGCGGATTTGCCGCAGGAGGCTGAGGCACCGGCGCTGGCACCGGGCGAGGCGTTGGGGCAATTTCGGGTCTTGGACGACCTAGTCTGGGAGCAGGTGTTGGCGGAGCCTGAGATCACGCAGCCGGTTTTCCTTAACTTCGATGCGCGTGGGCGCTTATGGGTGGTGGAATACCGGCAGTATCCCTCGCCGGCGGGACTGAAAATGATCAGTCATGACAGTGTGTGGCGGTCGGTTTACGATCGTGTGCCGCCGCCTCCGCCACACCATTTTAAGGGGGCTGATCGGATTTCCATTCACGAAGACACGGATGGCGATGGGTCCTTGGACCGCCATAAAACTTTTCTGGATGGGCTGAATATTGTCACGTCGCTGGAGCATGGGCGGGGCGGAATCTGGGTGCTGAATCCGCCGTATCTGTTGTTTTATCCGGATGCCAATCAAGACGACGTGCCGGATGGCGATCCGGAAGTGCGGCTGGCTGGTTTTGGGCTAGAAGACACCCACAGTGTCGCTAACTCCTTGCGCTGGGGACCAGACGGATGTTTGTACGGAGCGCAGGGCAGTACGGTCACGGCTAATATCCTCGTCACAGGGCGCGACGGCAAACCGCAGGCGGGGCCACCGATTTTTTCGCAAGGGCAAAACATCTGGCGCTATCATCCGGAGCGCCGAATTTATGAAGTCTTCGCCGAAGGTGGTGGCAATGCTTTTGGCTGTGAAATCGACAGCCAGGGGCGCATTTTTTCCGGTCATAACGGGGGCGATACCCGCGGATTTCACTATCAGCAGGGCGCGTATCTGCAAAAAGGATTCGAGAAACACGGACCGCTTTCCAACCCATATGCGTTTGGCTATTTTCCTGCCATGCCGCATGATGCGGTGGCGCGGTTCACCCACACCTTTGTCATTTACGATCATGGGGCTTTGCCGGCGCGGTATCATGGCCGACTGCTGGGCGTGGAGCCATTGCAGGGAAGGATCGTCGAAAGCGAAATAACGGCCGACCAATCGTCGTTTCGCACCCGCGATGTGATTCGTCCGGTCACCAGTGACGATCGCTGGTTTCGGCCGGTCGACATCAAAGTCGGACCTGACGGCGCGGTGTACGTTTGTGACTGGTATGACCAGCAGGTCAATCACTACCGGAATCACGAAGGCAAAATTGACACGGCCAGAGGTCGTATTTACCGGCTGCGGGGGCGCGACAGCCAGTTGAAAAAGCATGATG
>JALRGB010000209.1 GCA_023253575.1 Verrucomicrobiales bacterium | reverse complement strand
AGTGCGCCGGCTTGAACACGTTGTTATTACGAGGCAGATCAGGATCCGGGTTCCTCGGGGACGGGGCGCGCCAGTTGAAAAGTTCCGGTATCACCGCCGCCGGTCCAGCTCCCCTCAAACCGGCTGCCCGTCAGGGACATGTCGTAATCATACTGTCCACCGGCCCAGCGCGGCAATTTCCAGCTGCCGGCGGAGCGAAGGCTGTCATTTTTTTGAGGTTCAATCGGTTGTGTCGTCTGAAATACGCCCGAAAACACTCCCCAGACCGCATGGTAGGTGAATTGCGCCGTCTCCAGTGGCCCGCTTTCCCCGGGAGGAATCACCTTGACCAAGCATCGCAGCTTTCCGGAATGACCCGTTCCAGTGCTCGACCACATGCCAGTCCAAGCTCCTTCTTGGGCTCGCGCGAGCGGAGCGGTCGGCGGTTGGGCGGTCGCCCGCGGCCCGGCCAGTCCGGGGGGTAATGTCGATTTTTTCCACTCCCGTTCGAAGCTCGAGCAGCTGATCGAAAGCAGGGGTATGAGCAGGGCGATGACCCGGGCGGGCTGGGTCGAGGCGCCAGGATCCGGGTCCGGACCTGGAGAAGTGACGGGGATCAGATTTGCGCGATTTCGTTTCATTTGTTGCCGTGATTTCGTTTTCAGTATAGAGCGCAGTCTGCTTCGGCAATGCCGGAGAAGAATCTTGCACCCGGGCCTCTGGCTCAGGTCGACCACCACCATAACACTACTACTCCTTACCATGAGCAAAGTCATCCCCGTGATCAGTTCCGGCATCGCCGGCCCAATCGGAGTCCTCCACCTGCCGCGCCTGTGGCAAAAAGCGTCCTTGGGCGCCGCCGGTAAATTGCATGATGATTATCCTGCGATCGGCGCTGGTTACGACCAAATGGTTCTCGACGGCCTCGGCATCTCCAAAGAAGCCTTCTCCGAATTCATCGCCGCCAAAAAACCAACGTATCCTGAGTGCGAAGCGTGGGTTCTCGAGCAGAAAGGTGGCAAGCTCGATCAGGCTGCCGTCGACAAACTCAATGCCGCCATTGCCGGCTATCACCACAGCGAAGCCACCCGCAAGGCCATTCTCGGTGCCAACAACATCAAAGACGAAGGAAAAATCCTTGATGCCGTCAACCTCAACAATCTGGACGACTGGCTGAGCTTCCACAAAGAAGTTATCCTCGGTTAATTTCCGAGAGGCCGCCTTGAGGCGGTCTCCCTGCATCGCCCGGTTCCCCCATCAGGGAGCCGGGCGTTTTTTTTGTCCGAACGAGATGGTCGGTGCGATTTTTCGACGATTTTTTGCCAAAATATATGACCCGCCGGTTGACACCGCGCCTCTTTGGTTTATCTAATTAACCCGCCGCGTGCATCCCAGTGGTTGTCGCGGTCACTACACAGGCACCCATAGCTCAACGGATTAGAGCATCTGACTACGGATCAGAAGGTTAAAGGTTCGAATCCTTTTGGGTGCACTTTCCTCATCAAGAGGTTGCGAGTGAATTAACTCGCCTAAAAACGGCTCCTGAATTTCCACCTTGGACACTTTTCAGGTTCTGGTACTGGCCACAGGCTTCGGTTTTACCTCCCCTCAGAGAGTTTTCCGGCAAAACCGAGGTCAAAAAACAGCTCCCTTGAGGCGGGGCACACCTGCATCCGAGAAAGCCCACCGGCACAGGTGGACCGGACGTGAGGAGGGGGCAGGGGATCAGCCCAGTCTTTTTCGCCCGCCACCTGTCGCCACATCCTCTCCGAGGCCGGAAACCGCTGCGCCCGCTTATCCCGCACTCGTACAGCCAGCCCGTGCGACGTTTTTTGCCCGCCACCCCTCCTCACTCGTCTCTCCCCATGATCATCGATTTGAGTGTCGCTGGCGTTATCTCCGGAACCTGGGCGCTCCTCTCCCTCCGGGTAGGGGAGGGGTGGCTCAAAAATAAAGGGATTGTTTTCGTCGGCAAAAAACCACCCCCGCCGCCGATTCCCGCCATCATCCCAAAACCGGGAGGT
>JALRGB010000195.1 GCA_023253575.1 Verrucomicrobiales bacterium | reverse complement strand
TAAGACTCTGTCGTCGTTTAATCCGCACTGAATCCAACGCGAATCCCATCTGTTGATGCCGTTTCCGTCGGGTCTCCTGCCTTCTCTGGGAAGACGGTGAACCATTGCCGACCTAGTCCCGGAAAGTCAGGGACGCTTCCTGTGGTGATGGGAGCCAGTCGAACGATGGTCGCTTCTGCTGGTTCCGATGTTCTGCCTATTCGACGGCGCTCGCCGTCGAGTCGAATGCGTGGCCAAGATGGACTTTTTAGGCCCCGCGTTGGGTCGACTCGGTATCTGAATGCGTTCAATCCCTACGTTCACACCCGGTCACTGCAGCTTGTGTTCTTATACACATATCCTCTAAAGTGCGGAAATGATGGTGGGAGGTGGTGCCATCCGTCATTGGAGCTGTCCTGTTCGCTCGACCGCACAATCGAAATCATCGCGCCTTCCATCGCAGAGCACAATTCGCCGCCTGCAGCCATTCCCAGCCCACCCACTTATGACCCAGGCCCCTTTCTCCAGCGCCGACCCCGAAAGTCAATGCCTTTTAGGCAAGCCTCGGACGGCACCCAGATCGGTCGAGCCGACTCAAGGCTCGGCGTTTTCGGGCGACTCATCAAATTTTTTTCGTCTCCGATGTCGGGATCCGCACCGGGAATCGCAAATTTCTGGTTGAGATCCCCTTCTGATTCTATTAGTTGAGGTGGCATTCTGTTGCCTCCTGACCATGAAGAACAAACTCAACAAACTCGCAATCTGCTTTGGCGCGCCGTTAACATTGGCGCTTGCTACTCCCTCTGCTTTTGCGGCCATCACCTTGGGGACCGTCACTCCCGCGGCTCCCGCAGGTGGCATCGTCGTCACCTCCAACTACACGGGTAATCCTTCTTCCAACGTTACCCATGACAGAGTTCCGAGCGACTATGTCGCAGGCGACAACGGTTCGGGGCTCGGCGTTCACATGCTCGGCCAGAGCTTTACCACCGGCACTCTCGGCTCGTACAAACAGTTGGCCACGATTTCTGCACAATCGACAGCAGGAAGCTGGGCAAACTACGGCGGTTCGATGACCCTCAGGTTGTTTCGAGTGAGCAACTACTCGACCACAGGTGGGCTCATTCTAAATCAAACATTGCTAGGCACTTGGACGGACTCCACCACGGGCTCCCAATCGTTGGTCAATAATTTCAACACCGTCGCTACTTGGTTCACCTTCAACTTGAACGGGATCACGATGGCCGACAATACCACCTATGCATTCACGCTGGAAACTGTGGGCACGGGCGCTAATTTGACTGGCTCATTTTTCGAATGGAACGGCACGGGCGCGAACGTCTATGCCGGAGGTCAGGCCATGAGTCAGGACTATGCCGATCAGCCTCCCAACATTTCTAACCACGCCCTGTTTTTTGGTTTTGGTGAGCAAACATCGCCCAACATAACGGGCGACCGTGTGTTCCAAGTGACCGCTGTTCCCGAACCCTCTGCCGTGCTCCTCGGTGGTCTTGGGCTACTTGCTCTGCTGCGCCGCAGGAGATGATCTGTGCAAACGAGTCAGCCCCCAAGGGCGCTCGTTTAAGCGGATCAGATTGGCGGGACTGGTCCTGATTTTCTTATGTGCGGCCATTACTTCTGGCAGGGAAGTAGGGCTTGGTGTGCAAATTTTGACGTTTTTTGATGTCGATTGAGTCTGGTGCTGGTCGGTGTGATTGACTGGAGAGAGTCGGTGGACCTGAGCTGCGGTGCCGGTTGAGAGGTGAGGGGACGGTTGAAGTCGTTGAAAGGCGCTCCGCCGCAGGGGGCATTGTTCCGCGGTTGCTGTCGGGTTTTTATCCTCCGATGGCTGTCATATGGCGCTGGGGGATATAGCCGTCGCGAAAGTCATGTTCTTTGGGTTTTCGTTCGACCACATGGCGGAAGAAGTCGGCGATTTCGGCATCGGTGGCGCCGGCGCGGAGGACGGTGAGGAGGTCGAATTCGAGGTGACTACCGAGGCAGGGGCGCAATTTCCCATCGCAGGTCAGGCGTAATTTATTGCATGACTCGCAGAAGTGCAGGTTGGTCATGGCGCCGATGAGGCCGATTAATTGGCGGCGGCCGGGGATTTCGTAGTAACTGGCTGGGCCATTGGTACGGAAGTCTGGGCGCGGGGTGAGCGGACCGAAGCGGGCCTCGAGGCGGCGTCGGGCTTCCATGGTGCTGAGGAACGTGTCATCGCGCAGGACTTCGGTTCGGCTGACGGGCATGAGTTCGATGAACCGGAGGAGCAGGTGGCGTTGGTGGGCGAAGTCGACGAGTTCTGGCAGACAGTCTTCATTGGTACCGCGCATGAGCACACAATTGAGTTTGATACTGGCGATGCCGGCCGACTGGGCGGCGTCTAGGCCGGCCAACACTTTTGGAAGGAAGTCACGACCGGTGGCGAGGGCGTAGGCGGCGGGGGCGAGGGTATCGAGTGAGACGTTGATGGTGCGGACCCCGGCGTGGGCCAGTTGTTGAGCCATGGTGGCGTCGGGCGGGCCGTCGGGATCGGGGGAGGCGAGCAGGGTACCATTGGTGGACAGCCCGATGTCATTGATACCGGGGATGGCGTGGAGCGAGCGGATCAAGCCGGTGACGCCGCGGCGCACGAGTGGTTCGCCGCCGGTGACGCGCAATTTTTTGACGCCGAGGCTGGCTCCGATGCGGGTGATGCGAATGATTTCCTCGTATGTGAGCACGCCTTCGCGGGGCAGCCATTCCTGAGTTTCCTGAGGCAGGCAATACCGGCAGCGTTCATTGCAACGGTCAGTGATTGACAGGCGCAAGTAACTGATCTGATGACCATAACGATCCTCCACGGGTGGGAGTTTACGCGGGTGTTGGCCTGCGCCAAGTGGAAGCGACGCCTGACGGGTAATTATTCCGGATGTTCAGGTCGAGTGCAGATTGATAGTGGCATGGGTGTGCAGGGTGTGGATGTTTATTCCATGACGATGCTGTTCTCACTTTTGCGTGCTCTTTTGGGTGGGGTGCTGTGTTTATTGGCGAGCTGTGCTGTGCAGACGCCGCAAACGCGCATGGCGAAAAACCCCGAGCTTTTTGAAGCTTTGACGCCGCGTCAGCAGGAGTTGGTCCGGCAGGGCAAGATTGACCGGGGACTCCCCAAAACGGGCGTTTGGATTGCTTGGGGGCGACCGGACCGTGTGGCGGTGTGGGATCGCAGTGGCAGTCGGATTGAGCGGTGGACGTACCTTGGCCTCAGGCCGGTGAATACGTACACGGTAGGAATTGGGACTGGGCCGGTCGGTCTCGGGTGGTATGCCGATCCGTATTTTTATGGTGGACCGGTGGTCGAGTGGGTGCCGTATCCGGTTAGTCGGGTTGATTTCCGTCATGATTTGGTGACGGAGTGGGAAGTGCGGTTGTCGCAGCCGTGAGTCGGATGCAGGCCACGCTTGCGCATTGGCGGGGCGTGCCCACTATTCACGACGTACCAGCGGCGAGACTGAGTGGTCTCTACCAGCTGAAATTTCATCTGTGATGGACGCGCCTCCGCGATCCACTGTATTTTTTTCTCCAAATCACCCCCTGCCAACATCATGCCACTGTATTCCAACATTATTGAAACCGTGGGCCGCACCCCGCTGGTCAAATTGAATCGAATTGCCAGCAGTGCTGGACTGGACCCGACGACGACAGTCGCGATCAAATGCGAGTTTTTCAATCCACTGGGGAGCGTGAAAGACCGGATTGGGATGGCCATGATTGAGGACGCGGAAGCGAAGGGCCTGATCAACAAAGAAACGGTGATTGTGGAGCCGACGTCTGGCAATACCGGGATTGCGTTGGCTTTCGTCTGTGCGGCCAAAGGCTATCGTTTGATTTTGACCATGCCTGAGACCATGTCTGTGGAGCGGCGCACCTTGCTGGCGTTATTGGGAGCGGAGCTGGTGCTGACAGAAGGACCGAAAGGAATGAAAGGGGCTATTGCCAAAGCCGAGGAACTTCTGCATCAACATGCCCCCAATTCATGGATGCCGCAGCAATTTGAAAACCCGGCGAATCCGGCCATCCACCAGAAAACGACGGCTGAAGAAATCTGGACCGATACCGACGGGCTGATCGACATTTTTGTCGCGGCGGTGGGTACGGGCGGCACCCTGACTGGGGTGAGTGAAGTGCTGAAGCCGCGTCGTCCGGGATTTACGGCGATTGCGGTTGAGCCTGAGGCCAGTCCGGTCATCTCGCAAACCTTGGCGGGTGAGCCAGTGCAGCCGGCGCCGCACAAAATCCAGGGGACAGGCGCGGGATTTGTGCCGAAGAATTTGCACCTCAGCCAAGTGAGTGAAGTGATCAAAGTCAGCAACGACGAAGCCTTCGCCATGGCCCGCCGCCTCGCCAAGGAGGAAGGAATTCTGGCCGGCATCAGCTCCGGAGCCAATGTGGTTGCCGCCTTGCGGGTGGCTGCGCGTCCGGAAAACAAAGGAAAAATGATTGTCACCATCGCCTGTTCGACCGGCGAGCGGTATCTTTCCACCCCGCTGGCGGACGAAGCGCGCGCGGCGGTCGGCGCGTAATCAGACGCGGCGCCGTCCACTCAGGGCGCGGTGCAGAGTGAGGTCATCAGCATGGTCCAGCCCTCCGCCGGCGGGCAGACCTTGGGCCAGTCGGCTGACCGTCACCGGGGCCGCGTCGGTGGGGCG
>JALRGB010000178.1 GCA_023253575.1 Verrucomicrobiales bacterium | reverse complement strand
CGTGAGTTTTTTCGCAGGCTGTTGGCCATGCGGGAGGAGTTTTTTGGTTTTGAAATGAGGGAGGTTGTGGGGTATTTTATGGAGACGCCGAGCTGGGGCTCAGCGTTCCTAGGGTGCAGCCCTGATAATCCTTATTTCGAGGCTGGGTTTATGCGGAACAGGCCGTAGCGTGGAGACAGGATGAAAGCGAGCAGGAAGACGGTGCCGAGCAGGAGGGTGATGGTGGCCCCGGCGGGCCAGTTGAGCTGGTAAGAAAGGATCAAGGCCGCGCATGAACCGAGTGATCCGAGCAGCCCGCCGCCCCAGAAGAGGACGGGCGCGCTGTCGCTGAACATGTAGATGGTGGCGGCGGGAGCGACGAGTAAGCCCACGCTGAGGATGCATCCGACGGCTTGCAGCGAAGAAACGAGCACCAGAATGACAATGCCGAACAGGAGGTAGTTCAGCAGGCGCACAGGAATGCCCAGACTGGCCGCCACATTGGGCTCGAACAACAGGATGAGAATGGGGCGTTGCAGGGCGGTGAGGAGCAGGATGGCGGCTGCGCTGATGCCGAAGGCCAGCCATAAATCAGAGTCGCTCATGCCCATGAGGCCGCCGAAGAGCCATTCATCCAATTTCTGACGGATGCCCAGCCGGGAGATGAGGATCAAGCCGCCCCCGAACCCAGAAGTGTACAGCACAGCCAGAGCCGTATCATGATCAATGCGCGAGGTGCGCGCGACAAAAAGCGACCCCAGCCCAATAAAGATCGCCGCAAATAAGGCCCCAGCCAGCACACTCCACGAAAATAACCCAAACAACGCCACCGCCACCGCAATGCCCGGCAGTAACCCATGGGAAATCGTGCCGATTTTGAGCGCGCTCTTCCTCAGCACGACAAACGCACTGACATAGCCATTGGCAAAACCAATCAACAGGCAGGCAAACAAGGCACGCCGCGTGATTTCAAGGTCCAAAGATTGAAGGAAAACGCTCATGGTTGGGCAAGGGCAGGGGTGCCATAGGTGGCAGCAATCGCTTCCGGAGTGAAAGCGTCCTGCACGGTGCCAAATCCTATCGTACGGCGCCGCAGTAAAAGGACTTCATCGAAAATCAAAGGCACGGTTTCGAGGTCATGATGACTGGCGATGATGAGGCGCCCTTCGGCCGCTAGATCGCGCAACAGCCGGCGCAACGCCTCCTCGGCGGGCTGGTCAAGACCCGTAAACGGCTCGTCCAGCAGCAGGACATGTGCTTCCTGCGCCAACGCCCGCGCCAAAAACGTCCGCTGCTGCTGCCCGCCACTCAGGGCACTGATCTGGCGGTCGGCCAGATCCTCTAATTGCATGGCCGCCAGTGCCCGGTCGACAATTTCCCGGTCGTGCTTCTGAAAGGACCGCCACCAACCAAGATTGGGGTAACGTCCCATTTCCACTAGCCCGCGGACGGTGATGGGAAATTGCCAGTCGACCTCGCCCCGTTGCGGCAGGTATGCGAGTTCGCGGTGAGACGAGGTCAGGGCCGCCCCGCGCCACAAAATGGTGCCGGCTTCGGGTGTGAGAATGCCGACCAGCGATTTCAAGAGCGTGCTTTTGCCCGCGCCATTGGGCCCGATGAGGGCGACACACCGGCCGCATTCGGTGGAGAAGTCGACTCCTTCGAGCGCGCGCACTTCGCGATAGCTCACGGTCAGGCCGCGCACATCGAGGCGGTGCTGGGTGTGATTGGCAGCGCCGCCGCCCCAGCAGACGTGGTCCGGGTGGCCATGGGGCGGGTTATCGGGCGTGGTGGCGGTGGTCATGGCCAAGAGAAAGTGACGAGTTCGGACAGGGTTGGGGTGTCGGTCCAGACGGTGGTGCGTCGTGTTTCCTGGCCATCCGGTTCCACTTCCACGCCAAGGGCGGTGGCGGGTGTGCCGTCCGGCCATGCGGCCTCGACAAGTAAATCAAGCGACGGTCCAGCACCAAGAGTGAGGGACTGACGGATTTCGATTTGCCCAGACGATGGGTCAGTCGGAGCGCCGAGGGCGGCCAGCTCTACACCATTTTGCTGTATCTTGACGCTGATGGGCGCATGGGCAAAACGAAGGCGAATGAGCGATTCGACAGCCCCCGTGGTCGACGGATCAGCCGAGCCCCCACCGGCGGGCTCCGCGCGCGGCGTCCATGCCGCATCCGCCGCCCCGGTCAGGCGGGTCAGTGGCAGCGCGATCAAGGCAAATCCAATGGCGACGAGCGCCAGCAGCACAAGGGGCGAAGGACGCATGGTGACAGTAGTCATGGGGCCGGCCCGGGCTTTACGCAAATATTTTGCGAAAAGACCCCAAGGGTATCCACCCGGGCCTTGGTTGTTCTTATAGGGCAACGGCTGTGGCTGGTTTCTGTGGATTACTGTGGTGGGGGCCGTGATTTTGTGCTGGTCTGGCTCGATTCGTGGGTGAAGAGTTGGGCGCGAGTTGTTTTTGCCCTGGTTCAGTTCATGCGTCCGCTCACTACTGTTATTTTGCTTGGGTTGACTGCTGTGGCGGTCGGCTTCATTTTTTTCTTTGAAAGCCGTCGTCCGGGTACGGTCGAGGCGGCGGAGCGGGCCCGGATCCTGCTGGATTTGCCGGTGGACGGTATTGGTAAGATTGAGATCACGAATGCGGCCGGGAGGGTCAAGCTGGAGCGTGGCACGGGTGACGGCGGGCAGGACCGGTGGAACCTGACGTCACCGGTCAAGGATCGGGCCGATGCGCCGGCGGTGGCGATGATCCTGCAATTGGCGTCCGGTACCGAGGTGCTGGAGCGGTTGAGTGGCGACGAAGTCCTTAAAAAAAGTCGATTGAAGGAGTTGGGCTTGGATGCGGGTCAGCAGGGGAGGGTGACGTTTTACCCCAAAGGAGGAGGGGCTGTGGGGGTGATTTTAGGTCGTCCGGCTCCCGGCCAAGGCACGTTTTATGTGCAATTGGAGGAGGGTGATCGTAAGCCAGACGAAGTGTTGGTAGTGCGGGTGCCGTGGACGGAGCCGCTGATGGGGCGTTCGCCTGGGGAATGGAGGGACCCTCGTCTGGTGATGGCTGCACCGGATGCGATTGTGCGCATTGGCGTGCAGAGTCCTGAAGCGGAGATCGAGCTGGAGCGTGACCAAATTACGGAGGAAGAGCGCCGCAAAAAGCTGACGGCGGTCTGGCGTTTGACCAAGCCACTGGCGGAGCGGGCTGACCAAGAATTGATCATGGATCATTTGTTGCCTGGCCTGATCAATGCGCGCGCCATGTCGTTTGTCGAGCCGGGTGGGCCGCCGTTGCCCTCCAGTCCGCCGGCGGTGCGGGTGACTGTGTGGTCGACCGGTGGGTCGCCTGAGGGTGAAGTGATGGAGGTTTTCACCGGATCCGAGCCGGAGTCGGCGTGGGTGCGAGTTGTTGGTCGCCCGGGCCATGCCCGTTGTGGGGCCGATCTGCTGGCCATGCGCGCGTGCACGCTCGACCGTTTCCGCGATACCAAGCTGGCGGCGATTGAGTCGAGGAGCCTGAGCACGGTCATCCTTAAGGATGCGGCATCGGGCGAAACGCCGCTCTATCTTTTCCGCAACACGTGGCATCTGGCGCATCAAGGGTTAGTCTATGAAGCCAGTCGTGAACGGGTGCAGTCATTGGTCGATGTTTTTAATGGGGCCATTGTGCTGCAGTGGTTTGATCAGCCTGGCCCGCTGGCGGACTATGGTTTGGACGCTCCGTTGTTGGAGATCGTTTTTGGGACGGCCGTCCATTCGGACCGGGCGCGGCCGGCGGCTCCGACCGCCTCCGACAGCGCGGTGCTTCGTATCGGGGAGAAACAAAAGCGGTTTTATGCGCAGTGGG
Source organism: Verrucomicrobiales bacterium (assembly GCA_023253575.1). GTDB lineage: Bacteria > Verrucomicrobiota > Verrucomicrobiia > Verrucomicrobiales > V1-33 > CAJBME01. The sequence goes on along the minus strand of JALRGB010000178.1, from coordinate 1,481 downwards.
TGGGAAGTCCGACGGTGATGCGGTTTGACGGATCCATCCTCGGATCGGTCCCACGAGAATGGATCCGGTATAAAAGTACGCGGATTCTCGCTTTCGCCCCGCTTTCCATCCGCACGCTCGCGGTTTCCGAAGAGCCCGCCCCGCCGGTCGAATGCACGTATAATCACTCCACCGGAGGGAAATGGACGGCCACGCGCCAAGGGACTGACGTCACGGAATTTCTCGACGTGCAAACGCTGGAACGACTCGTCAATCGGCTTTCGGAATTTGAGGCTCATGACTGGGCCAGCGATCCCGCGCAAGGATTGGCGGCTCTTCGCCAGCCAGTATTGGGTATTGAGCTGGCCATCGAGCAATTTGATGAATCCACCGGTGCTCCCAAGCCCGCAACCGTCAAACTCAGCCTCGCGCCCACGACCCCGGGCCAGCGCACGGCACTCTACTACGGGCGCCTCAACGACGAGCCTAATGTCTTCATTGTCCGGAGCCCATTGGTCGAGGAGATTTCCGCCTCTATCCTCACCGCCAAACCCTAGCGATACGGTGGCGCCACCGCGTGTCCGATATCGGGGCCCCCACCGCGTGTCTGTCATCATGCCCTGAGGGGCATATTGTAGGATGACGTATTGATTCTGTGTCGATGTCCCAACGGGCATCGCGTCTTATCTTGTTGACGTTACCCTTTCAGCGCAATCCCAAGGTTGTGCCCTAGGACTGGGCTTTGGTGGTGGAGGCATCACATCCAGCGGATCAGGCGCAATTCGTGAGCTTGGGTGAGGTGGCTGTGATGGGGGATGACGCGCAGGGCGAGGGCGAATTCGCCGCTATCTTGAGCGGTGATGGTGCCTTCGAACTGATGGACTCCGGGGTAACCCGGGCCGGGGATGGGGCTAAGCGGCACCATGGTGTAGCAGCCGACGGACTCGCCTTCGCCATGGCCGAGGCAGGCTTGGACGAGGACGTATTCAGGTTTGATTTCGCCAAGGTGGACTCTGGCCACCACTTTGACGGGTGAGCCGACGGGGACATTCGAGAGGTCGCCTCCTTCGAGGTGGGCTTCTTCGATGCGGACGTCATTCCAGCGGCGCCGCATGTCTTCCTTCCAATCGCGCAGGGCGCGGGCTGGGAGGCACGAGTTGCTGGCCAGTCGGCGGGCGGCGGTGGCGGCGGGTTCATACAGCCGGGTCGTGTATTCTTCGACCATACGATGAGTGTTGAATTGCGGGGTGACGGTGCGCATCGAGTCCCGCATGAGCTGCAGCCAAGCCAGCGGCAACCGACCGTCCGGCCGCGCGTAAAATAAGGGAGCTACTTGGTTTTCTAGAATCGAGTAGAGGCTTTCCGCATCCACTTCATTTTGGAATTCCATGCTGCCGTCCTTGATTTCCTCGCCGATGGCCCAGCCGTTGCGGCCGTTCCATGCTTCATCCCACCAGCCGTCGAGCACGGAGAGGTTGAGGCCACCATTGGGCGGTGGTTTC
>JALRGB010000172.1 GCA_023253575.1 Verrucomicrobiales bacterium | reverse complement strand
GCTATCAAGGAGGAGGCTACCGGGGCGGTGGCGGTGGCGGCGGTTTCCGCCGGGGCGGCGGCGGCGGCGGCGGATTTCGGCGCGATCATCAGCCACCACTGCACACCGAAAAACTGATCACAGATCGGAAAGTTTTCTTTCTCGACCTGAAAGAAAACGACCGCGGACGCGTCATCAAGATCACCGAGGACGTCCGGGGACGTCGCGACACCATCATGCTGCCAGTGGAAATGCTCCGTGACTTCATCGATGCCCTGCATCGCATCGAAGACGCCGACGCCTCCGCAGGATCTCCGCGCTCCCAGAGCGCACAGGACGATCGTTACGAGGATGACGGCCATCAGCCAGCGGCGGCTCCCCAAGGGGATTCTGACGGCGACGGCCAATCCCCGGCCCGTCACGATTAAACCCTGATGGCCGCAGATCGGGCGCTGTACCACTGCGTCCCGAATTAGCTTCATCCCCAACGCCTTCCACTCAACCGCACGCAGCCTCCGCTCGTCGTGCGGTTTTCTGTGTGCGGCCCAGCCCCAACGGGGCGCAATGTGAAAGCCCAAGGCATCGCCTTGGGTTTAGGCCGTAAAACAGTGGCAAGCCCTGTAGGGGCGTAATGAAAGAGTAGCCTTCTGGCCGAGGACCTAGGCCTCGAATTTCACGGCTTGGGTTTCGCCCTTACAGCGCCGCTAACCGACAAGGTCGAATCAGTGCTGACAGGGAAGTTGACTTCCCGACGAGCTTATTCCTTAATTTTCAAGAACTGGCAGCCATTTTATTAACTCGTCACAACCAATTCCAGCCTTACTGGAATTCAATCCAGACGAGATCGACCTTGCTGGACGTATCGCCCGCCAGACGGAAGAAAACCGTGGTCAAGGCGGCGGATGGGACGGACGGCGGCGGGGGCAGCGGGATTTGAAGATCGAGCGCCTTGTTTTCAGAACCCTTGGCTGCAGGGATTTCGCTCTGACCGATCAGCGGTCCGTCGGGTGAACCGGAGCGGACCTCGAGACGGGTTGCGGCGTCACCGATGACGGGATGGAGCCGCAGGCGGATGGCGCGCACGGTGGCCAGCGGCATGTGATCAAAAGCGATCCAGCCGCCAGCCTGCATCCGGGCAATCACGCCATGTTCAAAAGTATGCTGGGTGGTGGTTTGGGTCGCGCGATCAAACGCCGCCGCCATTTGCCGACGAGTGCGCAGCACCAGACGACTTTCAGCGCTGAGCGGGGCCGCGGCTGAAGTGCCACCGTCGGTGGCCGCCGCCGTCAGGATGACGACACCGTTGGCAAATGCCCCCCATTCGTTTTGGGGCGCGGGGACGGTCAGCGTCCCCTGCAAGCCGGCCGGCAACGCCCGGGCATCATGATCCGCTTGGGCCAAGATCGAATCGACCATCAATCCCGCCTGCTCAGCAGTGTGCTGAGGGTGCGGCGGCATCGGCACGGCCCCCCAAGCCCCCACTCCTCCCTGCAGGATTTTACGGGTGAGTTTTTCGCGGGCCGCCACATCCGGCGCATGGCGGCGAGCCACTTCCACATACGCCGGCCCCGCACTCGCTTCCGCAGCCCGGTGACACGCAAAACACGTGCCCGCCCGCATCAACGCCAACCCGGGATGCACCGTGGCCTCATCCTCGCTCCGCAAACGATCGCGACGCTCGTACTGGACCAGAACTTTTTCCGGCCCCAAAACCCCATCTTCCGCATCCACAGCCTCGACCTGATACGCCACGGGCCGGTCATATTCAAAAAAACTGCCATCCGCAGGTTGGGTGATGCGCACAACCGGCGGCGTGTTGCCCACAGCAATGACCACCGTCGAACGCGCTTCCAAACCGTGCGGGTCGCGCACCGTCAACTCGACCGGGAACTGCCCGGTTTCGGTAAAAACATGCGTAGCCGTCGCGCCCGTCGCGCCCGTCGCGCCCGTCGCACCATCAAACTTCCAAGAGAAGGTAAGCGCTTCGCGGTCACCGGCATCT
>JALRGB010000066.1 GCA_023253575.1 Verrucomicrobiales bacterium | reverse complement strand
CGCTTGGTTCCTCGACTTTGACCGTCTGGAACCGGCGTTCGAGGGCGGCGTCTTTTTCGATGTATTTGCGATATTCTGTCAGGGTGGTGGCGCCGACGCATTGCATTTCACCGCGGGAGAGGGCGGGTTTGATGATGTTGCTGGCGTCCATGGCGCCTTCCGCGCTCCCGGCTCCGACGATGGTATGAAGTTCGTCGATGAAGAGGATGATATTTTTATTACGCCGGATCTCATCCATGACGGCCTTGATGCGTTCTTCGAACTGGCCGCGGTATTTGGTACCTGCGACCATCAGGGCGAGGTCGAGGGTGATGACTTTTTTATCGCGCAGGATTTCCGGCACATTGCCGCCGACGATTTCCTGAGCCAGTCCTTCGACGATAGCGGTTTTGCCGACACCGGCTTCGCCGATGAGGACGGGATTATTTTTGGTCCGGCGGCAGAGGATTTGGATGACCCGCTCGATTTCGCCTTGCCGACCGATGACTGGATCCATTTCGCCTTTTTGAGCGAGTTCGGTCAAGTCGCGGCCAAAGGCACGCAGGGCTGGCATTTTACTGTCTTTTTTCCCGCCCCCCGCCGAGGCCGTCTCTTTGCCACCTTCCGGCGACTGGCCAAATGCCTCGGTGGCACCTTCCTCTTCGTCGCTGGGAGTGAAATTGGGATCCAATTCTTTGAGGATTTCTTGACGTGTGCGCTCGATGTCGACGTCTAGCGACTTCAGGACACGGGCGGCCACGCCTTCCCCTTCGCGGAGCAGGCCGAGCAAAATGTGCTCGGTGCCGACATAACTGTGATTCAGGGCGCGCGCCTCCTTACCAGCCAAAGCGAGCACTTTTTTCACCCGCGGAGTATACGGGATATTGCCCATCATCTGCTGATCAGAACCAGTGCCGACTTGTTTCTCAACCTCCATGCGCACCGTCTCCAAATCGAGACCGAGCTTCTGAAGCACGTTGACGGCGACGCCCTGGCCCAACTTGATCAGCCCGAGCAACAAGTGTTCGGTACCGACGTAATTGTGGTTGAAGCGGTCTGCCTCTTTGCGGGCGAGCGCAAGCACTTGCTGGGCTCTGGGGGTAAAGTTGTTCATGGCACGAGTGCCGCCAGGGAAGACGGCGATTGATTATAGACTTGTGGTAACGCTACGGGCAATCGCCAAGGTTTCAACCCGGCGGTATCTTTTTCAATGCAAGCGCCGTGCCAGCCACTCCTCACGCCCCCAGAAAGCAGGTGCCTCGGTGAGCCTGAAGACGAAAGACTCCCCCTAGGCCCCACCAGTCCATGAGAAACTCAAGAGAATGATGAGCCCATCATGTCTCATGTGAGACAAAATAACGCGGTGCGCCCATCAGCTTTTTATGGCAAAAATGCGAAAAACTACCAAGTCGGAGAAAATTTCGCTTTGCTTAAGTAAATTGACATGATAGACCGCCCGATTGCGGGGGGGAATCATTTTATTGTGTCAGACGCCGGACTTCAGCAACAGGTGCACCATCTCAGTGCCGTCAACCGTCACCTTCGGGTGCTGGTGGATCAGATTGCCGAAGGGGCACTGGTGGTGGAGACGCTGCCGGCGGCCGGGTTGGGCCCGCAAATCATGTTTGTGAATCGCGGGATTTGCCGGATGACGGGGCGGCGACCGGAGGAATTATTGGGTCGGCCATTGGCTGATGTTTTTGATTCCACTCGGCTGGGTGAGTTTCTGGCACTTTTACCCCGGGTGGCTCAGGTTGGGCGCGCGGCGGTAACCCGGGCGCAGCTCGTGACGGCGAGCGGAGCCGAGCGTCCTTGCCGCTGGACCGTCAGTGCCGTCCGCGATAGCGACGACCGCCTGTTGAATTTCATCGTGACAGTCGCTGACGAGTCCCCGACCGTCTCGACCGTAGCCACTCCACTGCGTCAGGAGGAACCTGAGGAAGATTTCCTGCATCAGCTGGCGCGTCTAGAAAATCTCGAAGTCATTGCCAGCGGCATTGCTCACGATTTCCGCAACCAGCTGACGGCAGTGATGCTGAATATTTCCAATGCCGGCGCGCAACCGCGCGGGGTGGATGCCTATCGTGAATTTCTCGAGCGGGCCTCAGGCAGCGCCCGCCAAGCCAAGGAGCTGGCCGACCAGTTGATGGAATTCGCCCGCGGGGGCACCCCGGTCACAGGACTGGCCGATCCAGGCCACCTGCTGAGCGAATGCGCCCACCTCACGCTCTCCGGCTCCAACTGCCGCCACCACCTCGAAATTGCACCCGATCTGTGGCTGACCCGGATCGATAAGACACGCATCAAACAGGTCATTCATAACCTGTTGATCAACGCCTCCCAAGCGATGCCAGAAGGCGGTCACATCTTGGCGGCCGCTAAAAATGTCATGCTCAGCGAGGGCGAAATCGCCGGGCTGCCGGCCGGCCCCTACGTCGCCATCAGCGTGCATGACCGAGGCACCGGCATCCCAGCCGCCGTCCTTCCCAACATTTTTAAACGCAACTTCACCACCAAAAAGACCGGTAATGGCCTCGGCCTCGCTTCAAGCTGGCACATCGTGCGCAGTCACGAAGGCATGATCACCGTGAGCTCAACCCCCGGCATGGGCACGGAATTTAGCGTGCATCTTCCCGCCTGCCCGGCAGAAAAACTCGAACGGCCGGCCCCGCCGACCCTGGTTGACACCCCACCGTCCGCAGGATTTGGAAGCGTGCTTATCGTTGATGACCAACATGTAGTACGAGCAGCCGTCCGCTCCAGCCTCGATGCTCTGGGATATGAAGCGGAAGAAGCGGCCACCGGCGAAGAAGCCGTGGACCGATATCGCCGCCGGTTTTTGGAGGGGCGGCCTTTTCAGCTGGTATTGATGGATCTCACCCTTCCGGGTGGCCACAGCGGAGATGATGCGATGCGCGAGATCCGTCAGCTTGATCCGTGTGCACGGGTCATTGCCTCAAGCGGTGCGATTGAGGCGGGCATGCATGGCGACCTGTTGCGGCTCGGTTATATTTCGGCGCTGCCGAAGCCGTTTGACCTGCAGAAGTTGTCGCAGGCTCTGTCAGAGGCAGCGACCGCTTCGCTGCCCGCCTGAGAAATCGGCCGACCGCAGAGCGGCCGCTCCTCACCAACTGAGCCGGAAAAACTGCCGGGCTTCCGTCGCTGGCACGATCATGCCTGAGAAGGCTTTGGGCACCAGCTGCCATGATCCGGGAGCGAGGCTATTACTCTGTTCCAGCGTGGCCTCTGGAGCAGTCCATCCGATGGCGACTCCACCGACGGCCGGTGCGATGGTCAATCTTCCTTCGGGGGTGACCGGGACAAAAGCGAACGTCCCAGCGGCATAGCGGTTGGACGGCCCTCCATCCGGCTGATCCGCGTAGCCATCTGGATCGAGTCCAAAACTCGAGGTGCCAGTGAATCGGAGGCAGGCGCCATCCTGCTGGGTGAGACCTAGATCAGCCGCCCCCGCATTGCCATTGGGCTCGCCTTCGCCGTAACCGCTGGCCACAATGCTGCCACGAAAACCGGACGGTAACACCAACGGCACCGCCAGATTCTTGAAACGACTGCCCTCCACCAACTCACCTTCGTCGTCCGGCGCAAAGGCTAATGCCGCTACCACCTCCAGCGTGTCCCGATTGTACAAACGCACCGCCAACGACCGGAATAACCCGTCCGATCCACTATCGAAAACACCCAAACGCTTCACCTCCACCGGGGCATCAACATCAAAATGCATGCCCAGCGCCCCACCAAATGACTGATTGCCAAAGGTCCCAGCCGGCACCCCATACGCGATCCCGCCCGTCCGCGGCGTAGGCACCGTGCACAATACCGCCGATTCCGGTCCCACCTGCCCCCCGGCCGCCACTCCACGCACATTATAACATTTTTCCACACCATTAGGCAGATCCGTGTCACGATACGTCAGCCCAGCCGTCTCGCCAATGAGCAGAAACGGACCATCCACCGAGTCGGCCCGCCACACCTCGTATCGAACCGCAGGCAGCGGCAACAAAACCGCCTCCCACTCCAAAGTGGCCGCATGATTCTCCTTCGCCCGCGCCAAACGAACCACCGGTTTGCCCGGAGAAAGCGGCGGCGTCGACTCATAAATAAACGTCCCAGCACCGTAACGCGCCGCCGGCCCGGCATCGACCGAGCCCGGAAACTGGCCCGCTTCGCCAAACCGCGACACCCCGACAAAATCAATCGATCCATCGCCATCGCGCGTCGTCCACGGCGTAGGAACCGACCGATTGGCATTGCGTTCCATGGCGCCATAACCGTCCGCCTGAATAGTGCCACGAAATCCCATCGGCAAAGTAATCGACACCGGAAGTGACGCAAAGCGCATGCCCCCAATCAACCGGCCGTCTTCGCGCTCCGCCGTGCCAGTATCGTCCGGAACGAACAGGTGCTCGGCGACAATTTCCTCGGTGTCACGGTTGAAAAGGCGCACCGTAATCGGCGCGAACAATCCATCAGACATGTCATCAAAGCAGCCTAACTGGCGAATAATGATTGGATTAGTGACATCGAAGTCCATGCCCAAGCTGCCGCCAAATGCCTGATTGCCCGCCACTCCCCACGGTGTGTCATACGCCACCCACGTCGAGGCACCCAGATCGACCGGCTGCCCACACTGAAGGATTGATTCCGGGCCGACCCGGCCGTTGGACGACACTCCGATGACTTTATAACAATAAAGAGTGTCCTTGGTCACGGCCGCATCGATGTATTGAGTTCCGGGAATTTCCGCGACTTGAGTGAAAACGCCATCTGGCGCCGTGGATCGCAGGATGCGGTAGGTGGCGGCGGCGAGCGGCACGGTGACGGGCGGCCACGAGAGTTCGACGGACGCTTTTCCGGGCACGACTGTCACGACGGGTATGCCTGGAAGCTCAGGAGCGGTCGTCTGGTATTCAAACGTGCCAGCGGCGTAACGGGCTGGCGGACCAGCATCCACCGTCTCGGGATACGCCCCCGGAGACACCGGGAAATTATAGCGGGCACCGCCCACGAACCGCAACGATCCCAGCCCCTGATCCTGAGTCCAAGGGAGCGGGAGATTACGGTTTCCATTGCGCTCATCCGGACCATACCCTTCGGCTACGATCGTCCCACGAAAACCCGTCGACAACGTGAGCGGCGCGGGCAGGGCCAGAAATCGACTCCCCCCCACCAGCACCCCATCCTCGCGCTCCGCCGTGCCCGCATCGTCCGGCAGAAAATCAATTGAAGCCACCACCTCCAGCGTATCGCGATCATACAAACGCACCGCAATCGGCCGAAACAATCCATCCGAAGAGTCATCAAAACACCCTAACTTTTTAATGATAACCGTGTTATCAACATCGAAATCCATGCCGAGCGCGCCGTCAAACGCCTGATTACCCTGCTGTCCGGCGGGAATCTCGTAGGCGACATGAATCGATTGCGCCGTGGCCTGACCGGCCGCTAACAGGATGGCGAACGCGCGGACGGCCGCGGGTAGTGGAAGAATATTCATAAGCTGAGGCAGTCGATCACGGTGAGCGGTCGTCCTCCGGTCGCGCGACGAGGGGGAAGCAGGGAAGCACGCGGAGGCAATTCCATGGTCGTTGTAGCGACAACGAGGCGAAGTGTCACGTTTTTTTCCGATGGTCGCGACCGATCCGGCCGTGAATTTTTGTTTCTTTCCTCCGGCCGTGATCGCGGCATTCTATCCCTCTGGCGGCGGCCATGGCGTCCGCCTTGTTTCCCCATTTTTTGTCCTTCGTGCCTGTGTCCGCTCCGCTTATTCTTGCCTTAGAAACCAGCTGTGATGAAACGGCGGTCGCCATCACCCGTGGTGGGGAAGTGCTGGCCAGCGAGATCAGCTCGCAGATCGCCCTGCATCAGCCGTACGGCGGGGTCGTCCCCGAGCTCGCCTCGCGCAGCCATTTGCCGCAGGTCCGGCCACTGCTCGAGGCCGCCACGACCGCCGCAGGCGTGACGCTGGCGGAAATCGACGCATTTGCAGCGACCGCGGGCCCTGGTCTGGCCAGCTCTCTGCTAATCGGCAACACGGTGGCCAAAGCTCTCGCCCTCGCTTGTGACCGGCCGTTTTTGGCCATCAACCATCTGGAAGGCCATCTATTGTCGCCGTGTATTGGCAGCTCCGGCGGTGGGGTCCCATGTGTTGCTTTCAACGAGTAGTACTTCCTCAAAGTC
>JALRGB010000765.1 GCA_023253575.1 Verrucomicrobiales bacterium | reverse complement strand
CGTTGGCCTCGCTGTTTGCTCATCAGGTGCCGGCCTCGTACGTCGCTGATGGCCACCACCGCAGCGCCAGCGCCGCCCGCGTTGGTGGTGAACGCCGCGCCAGTAACCCAGCCCATACGGGCGAAGAAGAATACAATTGGTTCCTCGGCGTCCTTTTTCCCGCTACCCAGCTGAAAATCCTGCCGTACAACCGCGCCGTCGCCGACCTCAACGGACATACCCACGCCTCGCTGCTCGCCGCTATCACCGCCGCCGGTTTTCAGGTCGCTCCCACCGACCTGAAAGAACCCACCGCCCCCCAATGCGTCCACCTCTACCTCGGTGCCGGTCAATGGTACGCCCTCCACTGGACCTCCCAACCCGAAGCCAGTCCTGTCGATAGCCTCGACGTCAGCGTGCTGCAGTCACGCTTGCTCGATCCGCTCCTCGACATCAAAGACCCGCGGACCAGCGAACGAATCGACTTCATCGGCGGCATCCGCGGCCCGGCCGCCCTCGAACGGTCCGTCGATAGTGGTCAGGCTGCTTGTGCATTCTCCATGTACCCAACCACCGTGGATCAACTCATGGCCATCTCCGATGCCGGAGAAATCATGCCGCCTAAAAGCACGTGGTTCGAGCCAAAATTGCGCAGCGGTTTGGTCATCCAGACGTTCTGATCCTCTGATTCCGAGCTGGTTGGGACTGTCGCAGCGGCGGCGGTTCGGTCGGCTTATCGCGCGGCGAATAATTAAGACTTCCGTAATATCAATTGACGATTATAAATTTAAAAACGAACATGGATGACAGATAATTTTTTTAAAATGTCTCAGCCTCCATTTTTCCACCGCCTGGCGTGGCCCATGGCTACGGGGATTTTTCTTTTGGGTTTGTCTTCTTGTGGTGACACGCAGAAGGAGGCGCGTTCCGAGCTCACGGCCAAATCCTTTACGTTCACGGTGGACGAATATATTCGGGCGGCGCGCGAGGGAAATGTGACGGCGCTTCGTTATTTTTTAGAAGCGGGTATGGCGGTGGATGTGACGGATGCGGAAGGAGCGACGGCCTTGTTTCGCGCGGCGGAGCACGGGCGATCAGAGGCGGTGGCTTTTTTGGCTGGTCATGGAGCGGACACGGCTGTGACGGGCACGCGTTTTGACACGCCCTTGATCGCGGCGGCTCGCAGCGGCAGCTTGGAGTCGGTCCAAGCATTGCTGGCCGCCAAGGCCGATCCCGCGGTGCGCACAAATAAAAATTGGACCGCTTTGACGGCCGCCGCGTATCGCGGCCAAGTCGATCTGGTCCGACTGCTGGCCCCGCTCGGAAGTGAGTCGCTCGATGAGGCCCTGCAGATCGCCTCCTTGCAAGGCAAGCCAGAGGTGGTCGATACTTTGCTGGCCAGTGGCGCGGATGTTTTTTCGCGCAGCAAAGAAAACAAAACTCCACTCATGTACGCGGCTGCCCATGGCCACCGTGATGTCGTCCGGCTCCTCCTGCTCAACGGATCGAACCCATTGCTGCTCGACAATGAAAAACAAACAGCGGCTGATCTCGCCCTAGCGGCCGCTCATCCCGAAGTCGTCGCGCTGCTGAACGATCCCAAACTGATCGCCGTTCAAGACAAATCCGGGGAGACGTCGGCCAACGGGAATGCGGTTGAGGGCGCGCCGATTGACGGCGTGCCGGCGGCGGGAGCGCCGGTCTTGGGAGCGGCAGAGAATGCGGCCTCCGGCGTAGCCCCTGGTGAAACCACCGGAGATGGATCGACCTCTGTCGCCGCTGCTGCGGGTGGTGCGGGTGGTGTTGACCAAGCGGTTGTTGGGGCGGATGCTTTGGAGGTGGATGTTTCTGGTCCGGCGGTTCCTCCCTTTGCGAGTGAGGACGAGTCGGAAGAATCCACGGGGCTGGCCACGGCGGCTAGGTCTCCCGGGTCCACGGTCGCAGGCCCCGCCGATGCGGTTAGCTTGGT
>JALRGB010000732.1 GCA_023253575.1 Verrucomicrobiales bacterium | reverse complement strand
CTGACCAGAAATGGAGGTAGGGTATTGATGATACCCACGGAATCGACGCGATAAAAAGTGAAATAGAGCAGCTGCATCAACGAGCCGGCGATGCTGATCAACCAGAAGACGGGCGGCACTACGGAACGACCCGCGCGGCGGGAAGCTACCGCTTGCACCAGCCAGCGACATCCGAACAGAGCCGCCCCCATGAGACCGATCACTTTCCAGACGTTTAACTCGAAGCGTTCGAGCACTTGATGAAACATTTCTACCATGGTGCACCCAATGCCCACTCTCGGCGCCGCGACAAAGGATAAAATGATCGACCTTTTGCGTCCCTGGCGACCGGGTCTACCATACTGACGTCATGACTGATCCCGATTTGATCTATCTCGACCACAATGCGACCACGCCACTCGCTCCGGAAGCGTGGGAAGCGATGCGGCCGTTTCTGACTGAGAACTGGGCCAATCCCTCCAGCGGGTATCGTTTTGCGCGGCGGGCTCGGGAAGCCGTCCAGCTGGCCCGGTCGCAAGTGGCCGCTCTGATCGGGGCGGATGCGGACGAAATCGTTTTTACGAGTGGCGGCACCGAGTCGAGCCATGCCGCCATCCACTCGGCCATCGCCCTGCATCCTGAGCGGCGTCACCTCGTCACCTGCGCGACCGAACATGACGCCACCCTTCGACCGTACGACGAATTAGCCGCCCATGGGTACGACGTCTCTATCCTACCGGTCGATGCCGAAGGCCGGATCGACATGGCGGCCTATGAAGCGGTGTTGCGGCCCGGCCAGACGGCACTGGTGTCGCTGATGTGGGCCAACAATGAAACCGGGCTGATTCATCCGATCGATCAGGCGGCGGCCATGGCTCATGAGCGCGGGATCTTGTTTCACACGGACGCGGTGCAGGCCGCGGGAAAGGTGGCCATCGATTTCTCCCAATCGCGCGTTCATTACGCTAGTTTGAGCGGCCACAAACTGCATGGCCCGAAGGGAGTGGGGGTGCTTTATGTGAAGAACACGGCCCGTTTTCGGCCGTCGCAGCTCGGTGGCGGGCAGGAGGCAGGACGCCGCAGCGGCACCTTGAACGTGCCCGGCATCGTCGCGCTCGGAGCGGCCGCCGCCGCCGCTCAGGCTCATCTGGCCAGTCACCCCGGGGCGGTCGGCGAACTGCGCGACATCTTTGAAGCCGGGCTACGGCAGCGGCTGACCGGCGTGCATCTTCATTCCAGCCAAGCGCCCCGCCTCCCGAACACCAGCAACTTCCAGCTGGAGGGAGTGGATGCCCAGGGAGCGATCATCCTGCTCGACACCCGGCACATCTGCGTCAGCAGCGGCTCAGCGTGCGCTACCGGCTCGATCAAACCCAGCCATGTGCTGACCGCGATGGGGCTCGCCTCCCGGCCGGCTCGCGAAACCCTTCGGGTTTCTTTCAGCCGCACCACTACCGCCGCCGAAGTGGACGCCGCGCTCGACGCCCTCGCCAGCGCGGTCGCCAAGCTGCGAATGACCCGGGCTTAATCCTGAACAACGGCCGCAAGCAAGCAGGCGGGCGTCAGAGGCAAGGACTAAAACATTCGGACACATGTGAGACACCCACTCATTCGACGGCCAATTCTGAAAAATGTGGGTGTCTCCGATTTACGAGATGACGGCACCGGGAAGCGGACCGCGTCAGACGTTGACGACATTCACTGGTTTTCCGGCCTGAAAGGCTTGAATATTTTCCGCTACGGCCTTCATCAGCCGCTGTCGTGACGCCTGCGCTGCCCATGCGAGGTGCGGGGTAATCAGACACCGGGGGGCCGTCAGCAGCGGATTAT
>JALRGB010000716.1 GCA_023253575.1 Verrucomicrobiales bacterium | reverse complement strand
TGTGACCGCCGTCAGCAGGTGGAGCATACGGAACCAGCGAGACGACCGGGGGTGATGAGAAGGAGCCGACATAATGGGTGGATCTGTGGCCGACAGTGCGCTGGAGTTGGAGTTGGAGGGCCGATCGATAATTGATAACTTAGAGCCGAGGGCCGGTCTCACGGACGCGCTAATTTCCATCCGGCTTGTTTGAAGCCGGCGATGGCTGTTTCGGTGGCGTTTCCAGTCAGGATCATGGTGGGTCGACCCGCGCGCAAATCGTCTCGTTGGGCAAAGTCAGCGACTTCGTCGGTCCACGACAATTGATCAACCACCGCGGCTACCTCGAGGCTGCCGCCCGCCTCCACGCCTGCCGGCACTCGGCCCAGGGTGACGAGGCGGGCATAGCGCGCCTGCCCGGTAAACTGACGGTCAGACAAGAATCGAAGCGACCGGTCAAGAAACTGGGCCTGCTCGTACGACTCGCACTTCGAAGCCAGGGTGGCTATCTCCCCGCGTCCTTGGGCGGGCGCGAGTTTTTCGAGCGATTGAAGAATCGACCGCTTGAGCGTGGGCGTCAGCATGATGTTCCCCATGAAATCGACTTTCACGTTGTCGCTCACGGCGAGGGCTGTGAGGGAATCCCGGTTGCGCATGGCCAGCTCGCTTGGGGTCAGGGAATATACTTCATCAGGTAGTCCGACCATCGTGGTTGAGGTCAGAGCCAGCGAGGCGCCTCCTGAAACCGCCACCGCTCCCAGGCGTAAGGGCAGGCCTCCGGCAAAATAGGCCCATGAGACTTTGTCTAGATTCTCCTGCAGTACGGGATTGTCTGAATAAGGATCGACGCCGAGTCCTTGTGCGCATTTGAGTTTGGCCTTGTCAAAACCGATGGCTCCCCGGGCGGCTGCGCCGAGGCTTTCACCCGTGCTGGCGCGTGGAGTGGCTCCGTCGCTGTCAGTTGATGCACGCTGGTCGTTGGCGCGCGCGGCGACCTCGTCGGCCCCTGCCTTGATCGTTGAGCCCAGCCGCTTGAAAAAGTGTCCCACTGACTTTGGGGCCTGCGTGAGGCTGCCGACCGGGTCCTTCACGATGTTTTTGACCGCTTCCACCGGCTGCTCTACTGATTTCCTCGCGGCTTCAGCGAAAAGGTCACTTTTACTCTCAGTGACGAGCTGGGCGATGGCCCGGACTTCGCCAATACGCTGGCGCGCCTGCTGCACGCCGACACACTGAAACGTGCCAAAGTCCGAGTCGATAGTAAAATGGGCCATGTATCCATCCGTCGGCACAGCCTCGCGCACCCGGTGCGATGGGCCGCGGACCAAGTCAGGCCCGAGTAGATCGGTCGCACGTAAGACCGGCGGTAGTTCGTGGTCGATCGCTGAAGCCGTCGAGGGCGTCCGCTCCGAAGCGCGTCGCTCCGCCGTGGCAGAACTACGGCGCGCCGGAGGTGTTTCGGCGACGGCCTGAGCGTCGAGTGCGGTTCCTGGTGCCCAAAGGCTGGCCCATGTCAGCAGGACAAGTGGTCGGATTTTCATGATAAAGGGATGGTGAAGTATAGCGGATTCATGGCTTGCGCGCTCGAGGTAAAACGATCAGCGAGGATCATTTGTTCTGCTGCTGAAGTCCCGCAGGCTGGCATGAGTGGTCATCCATGAAATCGAGCTGCGGCAGGAGGGACAGTACTGGCTGGTGGTCGCGCACTTTTTAGGTCGTTTACGGGCTCGATTGGCTGATGATGGCCAGCGAGCCATCATTGGCTTTTCAGACTTTAGATCTGGCGGCCCCGCTGGGGAGGGGGCCACGCGCTCGCGGTTGCCCCCTAGCGGCCGGCCTCGGCCGCCGCCGCTGAAGGCGCAAAAGGCTCGTGGACGGCTTAAAACCGAACGTCCAGACCGATGACTGGTCCGTGGGTCACGGTGTCGAGCATGAAGCGGCCGTTGTCGTAATCGACCCCCATTCCGCGATAGCCCGCGACCAGACTGAAGTTTGAATGAAGGCAGTAGCCGAGGCCCGCAAATGCCTGCCATACCAGATCGGAACTGGCCCCGAATCCGCCGATGTCGGTATTATAGCGGAAAAAGAGATTCTCACTTAGTTCGCCCTGACCGCGAATGCCGATGATGGGGTCGACCCAGTCGGTGTCCGCTCCGGTTGACACCGAGCCGCCAGCTGACAGGTGTGCCGTGAGGTCGGCCTGCAGGACTGAAATTCGCGCGCCGGCAAAAACATCCATGTGATAGCGTTCGGTCTGAACCGCGCGATAGGCGACAAAGGGCGTCAGCAGCCACTGGTTTTGCTCAAAGCTGAAACTATCCACCAGCCGCCCGCCCGCCTCAAAATCATTGCTGGTCTGGCCGTAGACGACGTCCAGTCCAAGGGCCCACGGACCACGGCTGGCTTCGAAAATCCCCATGTAGGCGAAATCGAGATTGTCCAGCGTGTCGCCCATGCTGATATCAACCGGCGCAGTCAAGCCGCCGAGTCCAGTGTCACCTTCAATGGCAGTCACCCACGCATAGGGAGAGGCGCGGAAGGACCAGACGTCGTCATTTGGGGCGACTGTCAGGGGTGGAGTTGATGGGGCGATAGCCTTCGGGGCGTCGGTTCCGGCCTGCAGGCTGCCGGTTATCAAAACGAGCGATAATAAACAGAGGTTTTTCATGGGTTGGTAGTGGGTGAAGAGTGTGATGAGTCCCATAATGACCACGGTGGGCCGGTATGGTACTAAACATTAGTTCAAATACCACCTTTCCGGCTTCTGGACGCGGGGCGCGTTGGAGGGTAGTAGCGAATGAGTGAGTGTTGCTGATGGGGCAGGGTGGCCATGTGGATGAGGGAAGTCTTCGATTCAGGAATCACGGGCGGGCGGTGATTTTGAGGTGGAAGAAGACGTGTGGTCCTGAGGCGAGCAGGGTGGGGCCTGGGGTGTAGCGTGTCAGTAGGCGGCCGTCTGGGAGGCGTTCCTGCGAGTGCGGAATCAGCCAGCTTTCGTCCGAGTGCCATGCTCTCAAGTCGGGGCTGACCTCGGGGGTGACGATGGCGTCGTCGGCGGCGGGAGCGCGGACAAAACCAAAGAGAACGGTACCGTCGGGTTGGGTGATGATTTCGGTGCCGTCGGAGTCGTCGGGGATGGAATCGGAGGAACCGAGCGCGTATTCCGCGAAGGCGGTGACTCCATCGTTGTCGATATCGGCGTTCGAATTGCCGGCGAAGGTCGGACCCACGTCAGCGGCGCCGGGCGTGCCGGCGATGGTGGCGGATGGTCGCCAGTTTGCCGGGTCGGCAAGGATCAGGCCGGGGGCGGGATGGATAAGCGTTAGGCTCGCTCCGCCACCGTCAGTGCTGAGCTGCCAGTCGTCCTCGAAGGGTACAGTGAACACGACGTCGGTGCCGCAAGTGAGGGTGAGTATTTCCCCGAGGTTATTCAGATTGCCTGCGTAGATGCCGGCCACTGGGCGATCCCAGCCGTAGCGCTGTCGATGGGCAAATTCGCTGTCGACCAGTACCAAGCGCTGACCGGGAGCCAGCAGGGTGTCGCGGTAGTCGCTGAAGGTGAAGTCCACCCCGCTGGTGAACCGGCAGCCACGCAAGTTGACGGCACTCGTCGAGACGTTGGCCAGTTCGATGAATTCAGCATCGCCGTCACCCGCCGGGTGAAAATGAATTTCTGATGGCACGATCGAGCCGACGGGGACGGGAAGGGAGGTATCGAGCTGAAAAAATGCTTCTTGCAGGGCACTCCACGTGGTATCGTTCAGGCTGCGGGCGCGCACAAGGGTGTTCGTCGTCAGCGGGATACCGTCGCTGTACAATCGGGCGGTGGGAGCGGTGGCGCCCCCGGCCAGTCGCGGGTCCGTGCCGTCTAGCGTATACCGGATGGTGGCGCCGGCGGGCGCGGATGGAATGCTGAGGGTCAGGACGTGGCCGGCTGTTATCAGACCACCGTTTTGGCTAAAGACCGGCGCTGACAAGGACGGGTAAAGCCCGGCGGAGCGAAATTGTCCGAGTACGATTCTGGTGCGATTGGGGATCCATTGGCTGAGGCAGACGTCCCGCGCTGATTTCCAACTGGCCCAGCTGCGGTTTTGACTGGCGTCGTAGCTCCAGCGGGCGGATTCCGGGATGAAGGCGCGTTCGATGGGTGAGCACAGGGCGCTGAGGCGCGCGTCATTTTTGGCGGGTGTGAGCGCGCCATTTCCGAAGAGGTGAGTGTGGATGCGGTCGGCCAGCAGGATCCGGTATTCCGGTCCGCCGGCGAGGTAGAGTGCGGAAAAGAGCGAGGCGGGTCCGTCGCCCATGCTGCGGCCCGGGTTAAAAATGTGGGTGCTGCTGTTGTAGCTGGCGGACCGGGCCGTGTTGTTGTCGCTACCGTCCCAAGCGCCGATAGTATTATTCGAAGTCACTGAGAGCCAGCCATCAGCATCGTTCATGATGAAGCGCGCGCCGCTGCCGGGACCGATGTTGAAGTTCGGGCTGACGCTGCGCCATTCATCCTCTGAGTTGCCGAACATGAAGGCAATCATGAAGTCTGTGAGGTTGGTAACATCCACGCGGCTGCGCAGTGCAGCATAATCATTGCGCAAGGTTTTGAGGTGTTCCCAGGCCCGCCCGTCGCCGTCGAAGGGGGTAGCCGGATCGGCCCAGCCACCTACGTTGAGGTTGCCATTGATGGCTTCGTAATCTTCTTTGGTACCGCCGAGGTAATCCGCATGCATGGCGGCATTCCAGCGTTCCCGGAGGTGATACATGCCCCAATAGGTGCCGTTGAGGTAGAGGTGAACCATGCGGCCGTGGGGGGCGAGGTGCCCCATTTCGGTCAGGACTTGGTCCGTGAACAAGTTGCTCATATAGAAACCGCGCATGGCCATGTCATGGCTGCCGCTGCGCAATTCTAGGCTGTCGAAACTGCTTTCCGGGCGCTGGCCGTGTTCATGCCCTTCGAAGAGCGGGGCGCTCAGGCGGCTGTCGCCGTATTCGGCGCGGAAGGTGAGACGAAAGCTCTTTTTATTAAAGTTGGTGTAGGCACCGCCGAAGTGGGTGATTCCGGCTGCAGCCATGGTGTGCTGTGCGGGAGCGGTCGGGTTCATCCATTCCATGGTGGTTTCGACCTCGGTGTCCTGATTGACTGACGCCGCGCTGGGCAGGGCGAGCGAGATCGACGGCAAATCTATCAGGGCTGCGGGGATTTGTGGCCCCATGACGGCATTATTGGTGACGTTGGTCCGCATCGTCGATTGCAACTGAACGGTAGCGGGAAAAATGTAAGTATGGGTCTCGATGCCGGGTGTGGCCGCGCCCTCGAGGAAGGCGGCGGCGCGGAGGACGGTGGTGGTGGTGACGTTGATAGGGCCGGCATACACGGTGCCGGTGGAGGGGGTGGGGCGGGTGCCGTTTGTAGTGTATCGAATGGTCGCTCCAGGCGTCGTGTTGGTGAGGGTGACGCTCTGCGGGGTGGAGTAAAATCCTCGTTCTGGAAGGAACGAAGTGCCGGCCACCACGGTGGTGAATCCATCCACAGCATTGGCAGCGCCGGGCGTCGGCGGTTGGAAGAACCGTTCGGCGCCGGCTGCGTTGAGGCCGTAGCTGGTGTCCCGCATTTGGGCGGGATAGGTCGCGGTGGTCGGATAACTCGCAGGGAACCGGCTCCACAGAGTGACCGCATCCGGGGCCAGCAAGGAAATGACTTCACCGGATTTTTGAAGGGAGAAGTTGGTGTGGAGCGGCGAATTCGACTCCGTTCTGTTTTTTCCGGAGGCGAAAACGACGAGGTATCCGTGCGGTGGAATGGCCGTGCCTGACGGAAATGTCCAGAGGGTCGGAGTGGCAGGGGAGTCGCTGAGATGAGCGCCTGCCATGGGCAGGGTGAAAGGATTGGGGTTATAAATTTCGATCCAATCCTGACGGGTGCCGTCATCATCGGTGAGGCCGCTGGCGTTATCGGCGAGGATTTCGTTGAGGCGTGGCGGCGCCTCGGCGGCGTCCACGGCGATGAGCAGCGAGGCGCTCACGGTTCCCGCGGTATTAGTGGCGCTGAGGGTGTAGGTCGTGGCATCTGATGGTGCGACCGTGGTCGTTCCGGTGGTGCTGGTCACGGCACCGGGAGCCGGGGTGATCGTCACGCGGGCCGCTCCGGCCACATCCCACGAAAGCAAGGCTGATGTGGGGCGGGCGGGATGGCCGGTTTTGGTAATGTTGCCGGCCGAGGTGCTGAACTGCCGGATGACCGGCGGCGTGGCGCGGTAGGCCTCGATTTCCGCCAGCTGCGGACTGGATGCTGCGCCGCCGAGATTGATGACCCGCACAAAACGCCCGCGGAACTCGCCCGCGCCCTGCTCCGCCCGAATGACCTCGCCCGCACCCGCCGAGGGGAAGCTGCCGTCCGTGCGAAACTCACCCGCCCATCGCACCGCCGCAGGGAGGCCCGCCTCATCCGCTAGAATTTCGACCCGATACCGCGTCAATCGCTCCGGGCAACAATCTCGCCTGGAATAAAGGACGAGGCGGTCGAGGCCAAAGTCACCAGCCAGATCCACCTCCCAGGTGAATCCGGTCGTGGCACCCGCCCCGCCCGCAGGGGCCGAAAAAGTGGTGGGATTACCATCGGTCAGGCTGGCGGCCGTGGTTTCAGTTTGCACGGCGGCACTGGCGCTGACGCGTTTGTAAAGCGCGACATTTGGACTGCTGAGCGCCTCGTATTCAGCCAGTTGCGGATGGTATATCCGAGAGCTGAGGTTTTCGATGCGCAGCCACTGGCCGGCAAAGACGCCGGTCGGATGGGCTCCGGCGACCACTTCATCGACCCCGCCATCGCCGGAATTCGTCCCGTTGGCGCGGACGACCGTCGTCCAGACCGCCGTGGTGCCCATGACCGACGGATCAGTGGCAAAGACGGATACTCGGTAATTCGTGAGCCGCTCCGGACAGCACCCACTGCGATTGAGAAATCGTAACTTGTTGAGTGGCTGGACACGACCGAGATTAATGGTGTACTTGAAATTCGCCGGGCTAGCCAGCTGCGCAGGATGACTAAATGTCGACGCACTGCCGTCAGTGATCATCTCCGGTCCGTAAGGCGTGTCGTAGACCGGTCCCGACGCCTCAACAGGTTTTCCCAGCGCCTCATT
>JALRGB010000689.1 GCA_023253575.1 Verrucomicrobiales bacterium | reverse complement strand
GACAGGATTTGTGAAGGAATTTTTGCAGCATGCGGTCAGACCGCCGCTGGATTTAACCACGCTGGACCGGCCGGCCATTGATGTGTGCGGCACGGGAGGCGATCGTCTGGGTTTATTCAATGTCTCGACGACGGCGATGTTTGTCCTAGCCGGCGCAGGGGTAGCGGTCGTCAAGCATGGCAACCGCGGCATCACCTCCCCCAGCGGTAGTGCCGACGTCCTCGCGGCGCTGGGCGGAAAAATCGATTTGACGCCGGATCGTTTTGCCGAGGGCATCCGGCGCACGGGGGTGGCCTTTATGCTGGCCCCCCAGTATCATCCTGCCTTCAAAGCGGTGGGGCCGGTGCGACAAAAACTGGCGGCGGAGGGGCAGCGCAGTTTGTTTAATTTGATCGGCCCGCTGCTCAATCCGGTGCAACCGGCCTACCAGATCGCCGGAGTCTTTCACGCCGACCTCGTCCCGACCTACGCCTCCATTCTCGCCGGCCTCGGACGATCCCGGGCGTGGGCGGTGCATGGCGAAACCGCGGACGGCCGGGGCATGGACGAACTGTCAACCCTCGGACCAAATCGGGTGGCCGAAGCCGCCGCGGGCGCTGTGCGCACCATCGACCTCACCTCGCCATTTCCACGCCCGCGCTCGCTGCACCAACTGGCCGGCGGCACCAGCTCGACCAATGCCGAGATTTTGGAAAGCATTCTGCGTGGTGAAACGCGCGGACCACGCCGTGATCTAGTCGTACTGAATGCCGCAGCCGGACTGGTCGTGACCGGCCTCGCCACCGATCTGGCCAGCGGAGTGGACCTGGCGGTCGCAACACTGGATTCCGGACGAGCGGCGACTTCGCTGCAAGCGTGGCGCACTTTTAGCTGACGCGCTGTCGCTGGCTTGGCCAGGCCTTCGCCGGCCGCACTCGCCGCGCTCACTTTTAAGCCGCGCCCGCCGCACCGACCGTTGGTGATACCAGCGGATCAGGTTATGACCGGGGCAGGCATTTATCGCAATATTCCTGACCATCGGCGGCGATGCGGAATTCTGCGTGTCTGTCTTTTTGTTCCGTCTGGCCGCACGTGATGCACGTGTGGAACGGCTCGTCATTGGCGGCCTGCGGGGCAGCGAACGGGTGGCGCCGACCCTGCGCCAGCGTGCGTTTTCTCATCATGGCGGTCCATGAGGGACCGACGAAACAGGCGAATGGAATAGTGACGGCCAGCACCGCGGCCCACGCCTGCGGGGCCACAAAAAGTGTAAAGACGAGCATCGCCCCAGTAAACCACCCAAGGAATTTGAGTTTCACCGGAAAGAAAAAGAAGAGCATGATCTCAACTTCGGGCGCCAGCACACACGCGGCCAAAAACAGCGATTGATACAGGAGCGTCGCCTCCATCGCCGTGCCGTGACCGGTCACAAAGGCCGCTAGATTCAGCAGGGCGACACTGCTAAAATAATACACGTTGAGCCGGAAACTGCCCCACGCCTCCTCCAAAATGTTGCCAATGAAAAACAAAAACATCACGGCAAAAATGATCCAAATGACGCTGTCCGTCGGAGGAAGGAAGACGAAACCCAGCACTCGCCACACTTCCCCCTGCAGCACCAACTGAGGAACAAGCTGCAAAAGCTCGTCCAGCGCCGGGATGGCCTTGATCAAAATAAACATCAACGCCTGCACCATGGCCACCACCCGCAACAATCCGGGAATACACCAGCGGCCCCATCGTTTTTCCAAGGAATCTAAAAAAGTCACAGCGCGAGTGTGGTGTCGACTGGCCGCAGTTCAAGTCATGGAAATAGCCAGCCCACATAAAACCACCTGGCCACCGCCCGGCAAAACCCGAGCGGAAATGATGAAGCCCGCCGCGCCCAGCAATTGACAAGTGCACCGGCCCTACGACGCTCATCACTATCGTGGAGTCACCTGCCCTGCATCATTCTCCGCTGGAAACCGTTCATCTGGCCCACGGCGCCCGGCTCGTCCCCTTCGCCGGGTGGATGATGCCGGTCCAATATTCGGGCATCACCGATGAACACCTCGCCGTCAGGCACCACGCTGGCGTCTTCGACATCTCCCATATGGGGGAATTTTTTGTCTCCGGACCGGGAGCCATGACCTGGCTCAATACCTTGCTGACCAATGACATCAGTCTCCTGAAAACCGGGGATGGCCAGTATACATTGATGCTCAATGAACGCGGCGGCGTGATCGACGACTTGATTGTCTACCGCACCGAACCCGAGCAGTTCCTGCTCGTCGTCAATGCGTCAAAAATCGAAGAAAACGCGGCCTGGATGACAGCGCATCTACCCGCTGACGGTTCGGTGGTCTTTGAAGACCAGAGCCGGATGTGGGCGGCCTTGGCGGTGCAGGGACCGGCGGCACCAGCACTGCTGGGTCATTTGCCCCCGCGCAATGGGGTCAAGACGGGCGGATCCGTCATCATCTGCCGCACCGGCTACACCGGCGAGGATGGATTCGAACTGCTGGCTCCGGCCGAGGCCGGGAGCGCATGGTTCGAGCGATTTGTGCAGGCTGGTGCAAAACCCTGTGGATTAGGGGCCCGCGACACCTTGCGCCTAGAAATGTGTTATCCATTAAACGGCAACGACTTGTCTCCTGATAGGACCCCGCTGGAGGCGAGTCTGGCCCCGTTCGTCGCCATGAACAAAGGTCACTTCATCGGCCGCGACATCCTCGCCACTCAAAAAGCCGACGGCACCCACGACCGTTTGGTGGCCATTCGCCTAGTGGAAAAAGGACCGCCCCTGCGTAGCCACTACGCCGTTTTTGCCGACGGCCAGCCCGTAGGCACCCTCTCCAGCGGCGGCATCTCGCCCAGCCTCGGCTTCAGCATCGGCCTGGCCTTCCTGCCCGCCACCCACACCGCCGTTGGCACGAAACTCGAAATCGACGTTCGTGGCAGGCATCATGCTGCTGTCGTTGTCAAAAAACCTTTTTATCACAAACCGGCATGACGCTCCTCCGCTCCGCTCGCCCTACGGTGCAGCGGCTCGCCGCGCCGGCCCAACGATTCTCCACTGCCGCTCATCTCGCTCACCACGCTCACGCTTATGACGTTTCCTGATACTCTCCGCTACACCAGCAGCCACGAATGGGTTCGCCTCGATGGCGACCTAGCCACGGTGGGCATTACCGATCATGCCCAAAGCGAGCTGGGGGATGTAGTTTATTTGGACCTGCCGGCGGTAGGAAGGACAGCGACCGCCGGCGAAGCACTGGCCGTTATTGAATCCGTCAAAGCGGCCAGCGACATTTATGCACCAGTCGCGGGGGAGGTCATGGCCAGCAATGCAGCTGCCGCCGCCACCACCTCTCTGGTCAATACCGATCCCTATGGCGATGGATGGCTGTTCAAAATAAAAGTATCCGACCCGGCGGCAGTGAGCGCTCTGCTTGATGTGGCGGCGTATAAGTCATTGGTCGGGCAGTAACCATTGAGGGAGACCAGTCGTACCCAGCATCATCCAACCTGTTCTATCCCTTGTCTTCGCTGCCATTTTCCCGCCGCCATATTGGACCCTCTCCGGCCGAAGCCGCCGCGATGCTCGAGACCATTGGCTTTCCGACGCTTGACGCGTTGATTGATGCCACTGTGCCGTCGGAGATTCGGTCCAGTCGGCCATTATCGCTGCCGCCGGCCGCGAGTGAGGCCGAGGCCTTGGACGAACTCAAGCGGCTGATGGGAAAAAACCGCGTTTATAAGTCGTTGATTGGTCAGGGCTATTACGGCACATTGACGCCGGCAGTGATTCAGCGGTGCATCCTGGAAAATCCAGGCTGGTACACCGCCTATACGCCCTATCAGGCGGAAATCTCACAAGGCCGACTGGAAGCCCTCTTGAATTTCCAGACCATGGTCTGCGACCTCACGGGGCTCGATGTGTCCAATGCTTCATTGCTCGATGAAGCGACGGCGGCCGCCGAAGCGGTCGCCCTCTGCCATGGAGCGGCGCTTCAGGGCCAAGGCCGCGTCGTTTTTGTCGATGAAGCCGTCTTTCCCCAAACCCTAGCGGTCATTCAAACGCGGATGGAGGCCCTTGGTCTGGAGGTTGTGACCGGCCCTTGGCGACAGCAGTCATTCGAGCCGGAAGCCGGAATTTTTGCCGTGGTCCTGCAATATCCAGCGGGCGACGGCGCCATTCACCGGTATGCCGAATTCATTGATGCCGCGCATGCCGCTGGAGCCAGAGCGATTGTGGCCGCGGACATTCTCGCGCTCGCCCTGCTGCAGCCTCCCGGCGAATTTGGAGCGGACGTGTGTGTTGGCAGCACCCAACGATTCGGCGTGCCGCTTGGTTATGG
>JALRGB010000677.1 GCA_023253575.1 Verrucomicrobiales bacterium | reverse complement strand
CGTGCGCTCGGCCCGCCCCATGAGTCGCCGTACCTCATCCACCGGGCCGGACGCGAGCAGGCGACCGCGGTTCATGACGCAAAGAGATGAGCACATTTCGGCGAGTTCGCCAAGGATGTGCGAACTGACAAAAACGGTGGTCCCTTCGACGGCAAGCTTGCGCAGGGCTAGACGCAGGTTTCTCCGCGACAGCGGGTCCATGCCGCTGGCGGGTTCGTCAAGGATCATGACTTTCGGCCGGTGCAGCAGTGTTTTGGCCAGTACCAGACGCTGGGTCTGGCCGCGGGACAATGTTTTGCAGAGGACGGTGCGCTTATCGGTAAGTGCGACTTCGGCGAGTCCCTCATCGATTCGCTGGCGCCTTTCCGCGGCGCTGCCTAGGCCGTGGGCTTCGGCGAAGAGGTCGAGAAATTCCCATACTTTCAAATCGGAGGGCACGGGGGCGAGGTCGGGCATATAGCCCATGATGTGGCGCGCTTCGCGCGGGTTTTCTAGGATGTCGATGCCGGCCAGCCTCACTTCGCCATAAGTCGGTTTCATCAGGGTGGCCAGCACGCGGAAGGTGCTGGTTTTGCCTGCTCCGTTCGGGCCGACGAGGCCGAATATTTCTCCGGGCGGCACGGTGAGCGAGACGTCGTCGACGGCGACACAATTGCCGTAATCGACGCGCAGGTCTGTCATCTCGATAGCGGGCGGGCCGCTGGGCGGTGCAGTGAGCGGCGTGGGGGCGGGCGGAATGGGTATGGCGGTCATTCGAGACACCTTCTACGTGGGTGGCGGCGTGATTTTTTCAATTCCGCACTGGTGGCGATTGCGTGATAGAATTCCACCAGTGTCTTCGTAATCCGGATTATTCTTATGCGATCTTTCATTTTTCTTGGGTTGGGCCTTTTGATGGGGGGGGCTGGCGTCACCCTTTTCACTCGCAGTCTGCCTCCGCCTCCGGGCACGGAGACGGAGAAAATTGCCGAGCTCGAGCGCATGCTGGCTCGGACCCAGTCGCGGGTGGCGGTGCTGGAAAGCACCGAGGCCAATGCCGCTGCCCGGTTGCAGAAACTCGCGGCTGCGGGACAGCGGTCGATTGTGCAGGACCTGAAAGACGGTCGGCCGGTTGATTTGAATGATCTCTTCAATACAGCCAAACCGTTTTTGCATGATTTTTCACCGCTGATGGATCGGATGCGCCGGCGAGAGCAGGGGCGCATGATCGAGCATTTGCTGGCTGACATGACGCAAAAGTACGGACTGGATCCGTCCCAGCAGGCCGGACTCAAAGCCTCGCTCGAAGCGGCCGCCGAGGCCGAAGCGGGCCGCTTGCGCGAGGTAACTGGGCGGTCGGACAGCACCTTTGCTGAGTATGCGAAGGCGATGCAGGGGTATCGGCCGCTCGAGGGCGTGGACGGATTCATGGAGAACACGCTGCGGGGCGAAGAATTGACCCAGTATAAGGCTGAGCGCATGGCTGAGAGGGTCAATCGGGTCCAGTATGAGGCTGACCGTCGGGTGGAGCAGCTGCATGCGGTGGTCAGCCTTGACGAGGCGCAGCAGGACAAAGTGTTTGCTTTGATGGCCCGCAGTTCACCGGATTTTGATCCGGGCATGCAGATGGAGGGGTTGGGGGATGACCGGGCGACCCTGGCGCAGGGGCAGTCGCGCGATGAGGCGATTTTAGCGGTGTTGCG
>JALRGB010000606.1 GCA_023253575.1 Verrucomicrobiales bacterium | reverse complement strand
TCTCATTGATGAAATGCTGGTGATTTTTTTCGTGGGAGACGGGGATGCCGTGCTTTCGAGTTTCCTAGGTCACAACCAACCGAACAACTGGTGGGGATCGCGCCGCCGCAACGGGCAAGAGGGGTTTCGATTTTTCATTCGCGACTCCGAGCACAGCTTAGGAGCCCCGAGTTGGGTGGTTGACCAGACCGGGCCGTGGAGTGGCAGCAATCAGAACAGCTTCAATTTTTCCAACCCGCAGTGGATGCATCAGGACCTGATGAAGAATGCCGAGTATAAACTGCGGTTTGCCGACCGGGCGCACCGTCACTTCTTCAATGGCGGGGCGCTGACCAAGGAACAAAACATCGCCCGGTTTCAACGCCGCGCCGCCCAAGTCGAAAAAGCCATGACCGCCGAGTCGGTCCGCTGGGGCAATACGAACTCCATCTCCGGCCTGCCCGCGGGTCACCCACCGTATTATACGGTGGCGGATTGGCAGGCGGCCATCACCTCGGTGGTCAATGGCACCCTCAACAACCGCAGCACGGCCGTGCTGTCGCAGTTGAAGGCCGCCAAAAATAAACTTTACCCAGCCACCGTCGCGCCCGTCTTCTTCAACGCAACCGATGAGACGCCCCGCCACGGCGGAGCTGTCGATCGCGGCTTCCAGCTTAAAGTGGCCGCTCCCGCTGGTACCATTCACTACACGTTGAATGGATTGGACCCTCGCGCCATCGGAGGAGCCGTCGCTGCTTCCGCCATCACCTACACCACGCCGCTGACTCTGGTCGATTCCACTTTGGTCAAAGCTCGGGTCCTCAACGGCACCGAATGGAGTGCCCTGAATGAAGCCCGCTTCATCGTGGGGGCCGTGCCCGCCTCCGCGGAAAACCTCGTGATTTCGGAAATCCAGTACCATCCGGTCGGCGATACCCCGACGGAATTCATCGAGTTCCTCAATATCGGTTCCGCTACCATCGACCTGACCGGAGTGCGTCTCACCGGCGGCGTGGATTATGACTTTCCCGATGGCACCCGCCTCGCCCCCGGGGCTCGGCTGGTCGTTGTCGAAAACACCGCCGGCTTTCAAGCCGCCTACCCGTCGGCCCCCGGCCTCGTGCTCGGCCCGTTTGACGGAAGCCTAGACAATGCTGGAGAGGAAATCGTCGTCACGAGCGCGAGTCGGGTCCCCATCAGCAGCTTCATCTACCGGGAGGCCGCCCCATGGCCAGCCGCAGCCGATGGCACCGGACCAAGTCTGGTCCTGCGGCAGCCGGCAGAAAATTCATCCCCCAGCCAGCCGTCCAGCTGGACGTTCAGCCGTCAGCCCGGCGGCAGTCCAGGCCTCGGCGAAAACGGCCTCGGCGGATTCACCGGCCCCGACCCGTCAGCCGATACCGACGGCGATGGCTTTACCGCTTTCCTCGAATTTGCCCTCGGTACCAGCGAGTCCAATCCCGCCAGTGGCCCAGGCGCCGTGACCGCCCGCCTGCAGTCGTTTAGCCCCCAGGGAACCGCCGCCGATTTCCTCACGCTGACATTCACCAAACCCGCCGGCTCGCTCGTGGCCCATGTGGTCGAAACCACCACCAACCTCAACGTCTGGCATTCCGGCCCCAGCAGGGTCGTCCTCGTCAGTGAACAGCCAAGCCCAGACGGTAGCATCTCCCAAACATGGCGCTCGACTAACCCATTCTCCGCCACCACACCCGAATACATCCGGCTCCGCGTCTGGGTCCCGTAAGACAATCCTTCCGCTTCTCATCAGGGAGGCTTTTTTGAGAATGAGTGGAAAGAGGCGAGACACAAAAGGCGAGACACCCACTGTTATCTCCGGTCCGACGACAGGACAATCTGGCGTGCTTCTTCAGATAGCCCGCTTTCCGCCAGCCAGGCCATGGCTCCATTGACGTCCCTGCGATAAAATGCCCGTCCGGCACGCGTCAGGGAGCTTTCACGCAGCGAAGGAGCATCAATGTCCTGGGCCCAGGCGATAGCAGTCTGGGGATCCTGCCATGCATAACCAGTGGCAAAGCCGCTGATGGCGGCATCCCGCTGCGGTGATTTAGCCATCCTATAGAGATAGTCTCCGGCGGCGACAGGATCGCGGTCCTCCCAGTCGCCGAACGCTCCGCTCAGGCCCTGCTTCTGCCCGGAACTGGCGGGCAGGCTTTCCAGCCAGCCTACGGCGGCGAGCGGATCGGATACGGCCCATTGGGCTCCGACCCGTTCGATGGTCCTACTGGCATACTCCTTGTCGGCAAAACCTTCGGTCCAGCGGGCGGCGGCCACAGGGTCCTGCTTCACAAAGGCTTCTGCCACCTTGGCCATGGCGCTGCCTTTCAGGGGCCCGTCGGCCAATGACCCCGCCCAGCGGGAGGCGGCTTCCGGTCCCAATTGGCTGACCGTCGCAGCGGAGACCGTCTCCATCAGTTCGCCCGCTTTGGCATTTCCTTGCTGACCTAGCCCAACCACAAAGTCAGTGGCCGTGGCGAGGTCGTGGTGGGACAGTCCGGAGACGACACTGGCTACCAACTCGTCGCGTTGACCGAGCATTTCGGCTGGTAGGTTGTCGAGCAGGGCGAGCGCCTCACTGGGGTTGGCGGCGGCCCATCCCGTCATGGTGGCGGCGAGATCGGCCTCCGGACTGTTGGCGGCGCTGGCGAAGGCTGCTTTCCCGTCAAGAGCCCCCCAACTATAGTGGAAATCCCGCCACTGATCGGGGTCCGCCCCGAGAGCGACCAATTGTTCACGCACCGCTGCGGCATTCGTGGGAGTCAGCGACTCCAGCAATCGGGAAAAAGCCAGACGACGGGTGATGGGGTTCGGGTCACGCAGGGCCTGCTGGACCAGAGCACTCACATCTCCGCCGACAGGAACCACGCGCCCAAACAAACCTTCAAGGGCACTGCCGTCGGGTGAGTGAGGTCGGCTTGATTTGTTGCGCGACAAGAGTCCGGGCGGAGTGAGCGCCGGTTTCGCCACCTCGGCCTGAATGACCGCCTCTCTGGCCGTGCCAAGGCTCGACGCGACCCCGCTCCGCCGTGAGCCGAGGGTAAACGCGATGATCACCGCACCAGCCCAGAAGCCGTGCCTTAAAATTGCCGTTTTCATACATCAGAGAGACCGTCCAAGTGATTACGCCGGGACTTCGGAACTGGTTCGGAAGGGCGTGACAAAAAGTGGGCCTAGAAATCATGGACACCCACTAAAGCGGGGGGCTGATTGAGGGTTTGAGTGGGTGTCTACGATTTTCGAAAATCTAAACATGTAAAGAAAAGCCTCATTTTCTTTACATTACGCAGAAACGTGTAAAGATTCGTTTCTGGTTCTTTCTATATGGACTCCTCCCTCTCATTTTTACCGGTAAGCGACTCCATCGTATTGGAGACGCAGGCCGTATTGCGCCAAATGGCACGTGCCCATCGGGCGTTGGGCGAGTTGAAAGGCGCTGCCGGAACGATCCCCAACGAGCTGATCCTGATCGACACGCTGGCGCTTCAGGAAGCGAAAGATTCATCCGCTATCGAGAATATCATCACGAGCGACGACGAGCTCTACCAAGGCGATTCAGCCTCCGGCCAATTCCCAAACGCCGCCGCCAAAGAAGTTCACAACTATGTCGCTGCGTTGAAAACCGGATTTGAAAGGGTGCGGCAGCAGCAATTCCTTCGTCTTGATGATGTCCTGTCCATCCAAGCCGCATTGGAAGAAAACCGGGCAGGTCTTAGAAAACTGCCGGGAACAGTTCTGAAGAATCAACAGACCGGTGAGGTTGTCTATCAACCGCCTCAAGATCCGGCGGAGATTGAGCGACTGATGGGCAATTTTCTGGAGCATTTTCACCGCAATGAACCGAGCGGCATTGATCCGCTGGTGCGCATGGCGGTGCTGCACTACCAGTTTGAGAGCATTCACCCGTTTTACGATGGCAACGGGCGCACCGGTCGTATCTTGAATCTTCTCCACCTTGTGCTGCACGGTTTACTTGATTTGCCTGTTCTCTACCTCAGCCGCTATATTGTCCGGCACAAAGTGGATTACTACAGGGGTCTCCAAGGTGTGCGAGAATCTTCCGCATGGGAAGGCTGGGTGCTCTACATGCTCCGCGCAGTCGAGGAAACTTCTATCGAAACGCTCGCAAAAGTTCGCGGCATCCGGGATCTGATGCACGAGACAAAACAGCGCCTGCGCCGGGATTTGCCCAAGCTGTATAGTCAGGATTTGTTGAACAATCTCTTTCGCCATCCCTACACGAAAATCGAATTCATCGAACGAGACCTTGATGTGTCCCGGCCTACGGCGGTGCGATATCTGGGGGAGTTGGAAAAATCCGGTCTCGTCAGGAAGACGAAGTTGGGACGCACGAACTTTTATATCAACGAGCCACTGGTCTCGATCCTCGGTGGCTGAGTAGGCGTTGCCGGTGGAATCACGTCAGGATGGCGAATGTGTGCCTTTCCTGCTAACCAAGCTTCCTTCTGATGGGCGTTGAAAAGCTGAGACACCCACTTTTCTGGTCGTTCTGACGGAGAAATGTGTGGGTGTCTGCGGTTGAGAATTGAGTGGGTGTCTTTGATTGAGAATTGTTGGACGCTCTCGTTCGGTGGTGTTTCCCAGACGGTGGTGAGCAGGTTCGTGTTGTTGGCGATCCAGAATGGTTCACGATGGGGGATGACCTGGAATGTTGTGTCTTCGTGTGTTCTGGCCGCTCTGCTTTTGGCGGTTGGCGGGTCCGTTTCCGGCCAGATGGCGCCTGTTTGGGAGCGGGCGCATGCTCACAACGATTACGAGCACCCTCGTCCGCTGCTGGATGCGTTGGATCAGGG
The DNA here is from genome assembly GCA_023253575.1 of Verrucomicrobiales bacterium. Taxonomy (GTDB): domain Bacteria; phylum Verrucomicrobiota; class Verrucomicrobiia; order Verrucomicrobiales; family V1-33; genus CAJBME01. Next base: position 6,092 of record JALRGB010000606.1, on the reverse strand, counting down.
GTTTTGTTCGGTCGAGGCCGATATATGGCTGGTGGGGGGCGAGCTGCTGGTGGCCCATGATCTTGAGCAAGCGACGCCCGGGCGGACGCTGGAAAAGTTATATTGGGAGCCGTTGCGCGAGCGGGTCCAGCGGCATGGTGGCCGGGTGCACCCAGACGGCCCCACGTTCACTCTGCTCATCGATGTGAAATCGGAAGCCGAGGCGGCGTATCGTGTGCTGCGCACCCAACTGGCCACTCACGCCTCCTTTCTGACGCGCTTTTCTGCCACCGAAACCATGCCGGGAGCTGTCACCGTCATTCTTTCTGGCAACCGTCCGACGGCTACCGTCGCCGCCGAAACAAGTCGGTGGTGCGCGATCGACGGGCGACTGGACGACTTAACGGCCGTGCCGCCCCCCAGTGTTCACCTCATGCCGCTGGTCAGTCAGAGCTGGACGCCGACGTTTTCGTGGTTCGAAGACGGAGTCCTGCCCGAGACCGATCGAGCGGCTCTCCGCCGCTGGGTGGCTGTCGCTCATCAGCAAGGACGGCGATTGCGCTTCTGGGGCGTGCCCGATCAGCCGTTCGCTTGGAAAGAACTGTACACGGCTGGCGTCGACCTCATCAACACAGATAACCTCCAAGGCCTCAATGCCTTCCTCCAGCAGGCGTCCACCGAGAAACCATGAACTGCCGCCACCCCACCCGCGTCCATCCCGGCCCAAAAGAAAAAAACAGGCCCCTGACCCTGCCCTGCACACGATTTTCCCTTGCCGGGGTCAGGTAATTTTGCAACAGTGGCCTTAACGATGGAAGGCGATACAGCCAGCACCGGGGCCATGTGGCAGAAGTTTGGCTTATCCATGCGCGCAGAGCATCGAATTTCCTCAAACCAAAAATATCACTTGTGGGCTTGTGAAAAATTTCACAAAGTCCTACCTCGTGTCGGTGACCGCTGACTCTGGACCTGTTTTTCCTGTCATATGGCTAACTTTTTTCCTCGTTGGAGCAACATGCTACCGCTGTGGGTGATCGTGGGGGTACTCACGATCGGGGGCATGGTGACGGCTGGAGTGACGTATTATTTCACGCCGAAGTACACGCGTGTGGGGTATACGCCGAGCCAGCCGGTGGCGTTCAGTCACCGGATCCATGCGGGTCAGCTCGGGATGGACTGCCGCTATTGTCATAGTTTTGTGGAAGAGTCGGGCCATGCCAACGTCCCGGCTACCCAGACGTGTTGGAACTGTCACCAGCATGTGAAGAAGGACAGTCCGAATTTGGCCAAGGTGGTGGAGAGCATGGAAACGGGTGAGGCTATTCCGTGGGTGAAAGTGCACCAAGTCCCGGATTACGCGTATTTTGACCACTCTGTGCATGTGAACCGCGGTGTTTCGTGTGTTGACTGTCACGGCCGGGTTGATGAGATGACTAAAGTCAGCCATGACCAGCCGATGTCGATGAGCTGGTGTCTTGACTGCCATCGGGCCCCGGAGCAGAAGTTGCGGCCGCTCGATCAGGTGACAAATCTCGGCTGGAAGCCGGAGAATGTTGACCGTCAAGCACTGGGAGAGCGTCTCAAAAAGGCTTGGAATATTCACCCCCCTGAGTCCTGCGGCGCCTGCCATCGATAATTTCACTTGAGCGGGGCTGCGGCTCTGCTGGTTTTCGACCTTCAATTTTCACTTCATACTTTCGTCCACTAGATGAGCAAACGCATTTGGGAGCATCCCGCCGAGCAGCCGAAGAGCCGGAAGTATTTCCGGAGTCTTGGCGAATTGGACGACACGCCCGAATTCCGGGAGTGGGTCGCCCGTGAATTCCCGCAAGGGGCGGCCATGATGGCCGACGAAGCGGACGCTGGGCAGTCGCGCCGCGATTTCATGAAGTTGATGGGGGCGGCCACCTCCATGGCTGGGTTCGGTCTGGCTTCTTGCCGCCGCCCCGAGTCGCGTATTCTTCCGTATTCGAAGAATGTTGAGTGGGTCATTCCTGGAAAGGCGCTTTATTATGCCACCGTGATGCCGAAGGCTGGCGGTTGTACGCCGCTGGTGGTGACGACTTTTGAAGGTCGGCCGACGCATGTGCAGGGCAACCGTCTGCATCCGGAAAGCAATGGTTCGGTCGACGGGTTCACCCAAGCTTCGGTGCTTGATTTGTATGACCCTGACCGGGCGCGTGATTTCAAGCAGGGTGGAAAGAAATCGACGCGTGATGAATTTCTGGCGTTTTTGGACGCGCATAAGGCGGAACTGACAGCCGGGGCGGGTCAGGGATTGGCCTTGTTGGTGGATGCGGTGCCCTCGCCCACTCGCCAGCGGTTGTTGGCTCGGGTGACGGCGAAGTTCCCGAAAGCGCGGGTCTTCCGGTATGAGGCGCTTGATTTTGACGGGGCGCGGGTGGCGACCGAGCAAGTGTTTGGAGCCGGCGTGGTGCAGGTCCCTCATTTCAGTGTCTGCGAGAAGATTGTCTCGCTGGACTGTGATTTCCTTGATTTGCACCGGCCCAAGGCCGGCACGGTTTCGCGTTTCATGAATGGACGTCGGGCGATGAAGCCGGGCGATTCGATGAACCGGCTGTACGTTTTCGAAAGCCGTTATTCACTGACTGGGGGCATGGCGGACCATCGTCTGCGTGTGCATGCGAGTCAGATGATGAAAGTGACGGTGGCGCTGGCTCGGGCGGTGGCGGTGGCGACGGGTGATGCGTCGCTGACGGCGGCGGCGGCCGGGGTCAAGCTGGAAGGATCCTATAAGCCACGGGCTGACTACGATGCCTTTGTCGCTGAGACGGCGGCGGATTTGGTGGCCAGCAAAGGCGGGCGGGCCATGGTATTGGCGGGTCCGCAGCAGCCGGCGGCGGTTCATGCGTTAGTAGCCGCGATCAATGCGGCGCTGGGCGCGTATCAGGTAGCCGCAGGCCAGTCGGTGCCGGCCCTTGAGTTGCAGCAGCAGGAGGCCGCTCCGGCCGGCACGTTGGAGGAACTCGCTCAGGCAGTGCAAGCCGGGAGCGTGACCACTCTGGCCATCGTGTCCGCGGCGGATCCGTGTTACGATGCTCCGGCGTCGCTTAAATGGGCGGATCTGCAAAAATCAATCAAGACAGTGGTTCACGTCGGTTTCCGTGACCGCACGGCCACCGCGCGCGCAGCCACGTGGTCGGTGCCTGGAACCCATTATCTTGAGCAGTGGGGTGACGTGCGTTCGATGAGCGGCGTCTATTCGATTGTGCAGCCGATGATCATGCCCTTGTTGGGTGGGGTTTCGGACCTGGAGTTTCTTTCTTTGCTGGCCAGTGATACTCCACTCGCGGTGAAGGTCGAGCCCGTGGCGCCGGCGGCCCCGATGAATGGCGCGGTGCCTGAAGAATCGAAGGACCCTGGTTATCTGGCGGTCCGCGAGACTTTTGCGGCTTTGGCTACAGGCGAGGTAGAAGTGGCGTGGAGTCTGGCTTTGCGCGATGGTTTGCTGGCCGGGACCCGTTGGCCAGCCTTTACCGGCGCTTTGAAACCCGCGAGCGTCGCCACTTTGGCCGGCGGTTTTCAGGACACGGCGGCCCCGACGAAAGACGCCTTTGAAGTGACTCTGGTTCCAGATTCCAAACTCTGGGACGGTCGCTACATCAACAATGCGTGGTTGCAGGAAATGCCCGACAGCATCTCCAAGGTGACGTGGGATAACGCGGCCCTGCTGAGCGTGCGGACCGCCACGGAGCTCGGTCTCGACAAATACCTTCGGGATGAAGCCGATACGCTCGTGATCGAAGTGGGTGGTCAGTCCGTGACCGTACCGGTCATCGTCTCACCAGGCCATGCCGATCATGCGATCACTATTGCCCTTGGCTATGGACAGGCCGGTAAGGGCGCCGCTGGTCCGGGTCGGGTGGGCGAGGGGACAGGCGTCAACGTCTACCCGCTTCGTGCTACCGCCTCTACCTACTGGCTCGCCGGCGCCAAGGTCACCGTCCCCGGCACCAAAGTGCCGCTCGCGACCACCCAAGAGCACCACACCATGTACGGCCGTGAACTCATCCGTGAGGGCACCGCTGAAAGATTTGCCGAAACGCCAGCCTTCGCCACGACCGAAGGCATGGATAGCCACATCCCGCCCGATTACACTTTCTACAAACAAGAAGGCCGTCAGGGACAGATTGGTGCTACCGGTGGATTGTTCGGAACCACCCCGCACCTCTGGGACAAACAGCACCAGTGGGGCATGGTCATCGACCTCAATGCCTGCATCGGCTGCCACAGCTGCTCACTCGCTTGTCAGTCGGAAAATAACATTCCGACCGTCGGCAAACGCCAGGTCATCATCGGCCGCGACATGAACTGGATCCGCATGGACCGTTACTTCGCTGTCGATGTCGAAGGCGGTAAAGCCACCGAAGGCAAGGAATGGGAGTATGCGGAAACGTCCGGCGCCGTCGCCGGCGGAGCCGACGAAAACAGCGACCATGCCGGAGGCCACGGTAGCGCCGAGCCTGCCCGGGAGTTGGACGATCCGGAAATGGTGGTGCAACCTGTGGCGTGCCAGCATTGCGAAGCCGCCCCGTGCGAAACCGTCTGTCCCGTCAATGCCACCGTTCACAGCGAAGACGGCCTGAATCTCATGGTCTACAACCGCTGCATCGGCACTCGCTATTGCGCGAATAACTGCCCGTGGAAAGCGCGTCGTTTCAATTATTTCGATTACAACAAACGCGCCAATACCGAGCGCGAAGGGTCGTTGCTCGACCTCCATCCGAACAATTTGTATCTTGGGCCGCTCGGCGAACTCAAGGAGGACGCCAGCCTGCGCCTGCAGAGGAATCCGAACGTCACGGTCCGCATGCGCGGGGTGATCGAAAAATGCACCTACTGCATTCAGCGGATTGAGGCGGCCAAGATTGACCAGAAGAAGACGACGCGCCGTCAGGCGGCGGCGGCTGGGGTCAGTGATGAGAACCTCACCGTGACGGCCGAAGACCTCCGTATCCCGACGGACACGGTCAAGACCGCCTGTCAACTCGCTTGCCCGTCGGACGCCATTGTCTTTGGTAATCTGCGCGACAACAATTCCGCAGTGTCGAAGCTGCGCGGCAACAAGGACATTGTCGGCGATGAGCACGGAGTGGATCCCCATCCGCGCAATTACCAGACGTTGCGGTATATTGGCGCCCGTCCGCGGACGAGCTACCTCGCCCGCATCAAAAACCCGAATCCGGCCCTGCTCGCGGCCAGTCCGATTGAAAAGCGCAAGGTCGGCCAGGCCTCCGCGCATATGTAAGCCCCGATCGATTTCACCTCACTTTTCAGACTACGCATCATGGCCGCCACTCATCACGAGGAAACGCATCCACCGCTCGACGGACCTAGTTCGCCGGCTCAGGTGTTGCTGCGTGAACCGCTCGTTCTTCACAATCGCTCCTACTCTTGGATCACGGAGCGTATTTGCGGTATCATCGAAAAGCCTCAGCCCAAACTGTGGTGGATGCTGTTCATTCCATCGGTGCTGTTGTTTTCGATCATGGCGTATCTGTTCGCCTATCTGATTGCTACGGGCGTCGGAGTCTGGGGCCAGAACCATCCGGTCGCTTGGGGCTGGGACATCACGAACTTCGTGTTCTGGATCGGCATTGGCCATGCGGGCACCTTGATTTCGGCGATTCTTTTCTTAACGCGTCAGCGGTGGCGGACGTCGGTGGCACGCGCGGCGGAAGCGATGACGATTTTCGCGGTGATGTGCGCCGGTTTGTATCCGGCGTTGCACGTCGGCCGCGTCTGGATGGCGTGGTTCCTCGCGCCGATTCCGAACAGCAATGCCATCTGGCAGAACTTTAAATCACCATTGCTTTGGGACGTGTTCGCCGTCTCCACCTACTTCACGGTGTCGGTGCTTTTCTGGTACCTCGGACTTATTCCAGACTTGGGGACCATCCGCGACCGTTGCAAACCTGGCATTAAGAAAGCTCTCTATGGTTTGTTCGCGCTGGGATGGCGCGGCGGCAACCGCCAGTGGAACCACTACGAAATGGCGTACTTGTTGCTGGCCGCTCTCTCGACCCCGCTGGTGCTCTCGGTGCACACCATCGTGTCGTTCGACTTCGCTACATCCGTCGTTCCTGGTTGGC
>JALRGB010000573.1 GCA_023253575.1 Verrucomicrobiales bacterium | reverse complement strand
TAGCCGCCCGACTGCCGATTGGATGGACTGGCGCCGAAATCAAGGCTGGCGAACACACCTTCCCCGCCGCCAGTCACGCCCTCATCGCCATCTATCCAAACCCACTTCATCCCGAGAAATATGTCGTCCTGAACAGCTCGTTCACTTTTCGTGAATACGACTATTTGAACAACGCACGCCAGACACCAAAACTGCCAGATTGGGCCGTCATTGATCTCAGGTCCCCACCCAACAGCCGCCATCCGGGGCGGGTGGCCGCCGCCGGCTTCTTCGGAGAAAATTGGGAGCTAAAATCAGACGCCCCCTGACCGCTCCGCGCTCGTGGTCGAAGAAGCCAGCATCGGCCGCAGGAAATAGGGTATCGAGCAGACCATGGCCAGTCCCATCGACCGAGAGGTCACGTCGTCAACCGGGGAATTTCCCTGACCCGGATCATCTGGGTGATTGCATCAACCGGCCGGGCGCCTAGCCTTAAGGGGTGGGCGCATTCTTTCGACCATTCCAGTGGTGGACGCGGCGGCTAGGAGTTTTCTCCTTGGTTTTGGCCTCGTTCACTGCGCACGCCCAGACGGCGGGTGAACCGCCCCGCGCGCAGCAATTGCTTCAGTCGTTTCAGGCGGAATTAGCCGCCCGCATGTCACCCGTCCTGCAGAAATACCGCGAGGAACTGCTGCGCCTCGAGCGTCGCTGCGCCGAACAACGCGATTACGCCGGGGCAGCTCAAGCCAGAGATGAGCGGCTGCAGGCCGAGAAAACGTTCGCGACCCAGACCCAGCTCACATCCGGAACGAGGGCACTCCCATCGTATACCGACGGCCCCATCACTCTGACGCCACAGGATGCCACCACGACCGGAGGTGTTGTTTTTCCCAAAGACAAAAATTGGCTAGAAGGATGGAAAACCAGTGGAGCAAGCGCCCAATGGACCCTCCCGTTTCCCCTCAAAGCAGGCGGCTACGAGGTCGTCGTGGAAATCGCTTGCGCCCCAGGCAGCGGCGGAAAAATCATCCTCAAAGAAGAATTTCACACTCTGACCCGCGCCATCCTCCCAACGAAAAACTGGGATGACTTCGCCACCCAGAAACTCGGCACCCTGCGCATCAAAGCCAATGCCACCCGCCTCACCATGACCGCCGTCACCGTCGAAGGCGACGGCCTCTTCCTGCTGCGGAACGTGAAATTAATGCCTCTCAGTGAGTCCTCCCCACCATGACCCCTCCATCCCTAGGAACCGGCCTGATCATCGCCATCACAGCCGTCCTCCTCACATCAGCGCCCGTCGCCGCCCAACGCCCGCTCGCTGACCTAGATCGCCTCCAAACAGAATACGAAAAAACTGTCATTGCCGCCAGCCGACGGCTCGATGACATCCACCGTCTCACCCTGCGCCAACTCGAACGCGAACGCGCCGGAAATGGCGACTATGAAACCGCCGCTAAAGTCAAAGCGCGGCTCGAATCACTGGAAAATAAAGCAGGCCCCCCCCCGATCACCCCGCCACCGCTGACCCACACCCTGCCAGCCGGACGTGCTCAAACCCGCGACGGCGCCAATGCCGAAGGCGGACGGGAATACGTCGACTTCAAAAAACAAGGCGGTAAAGCAATCTGGGACATCCTCGCACTCGAAAAGGGTACATACGAAGTCATCCTCACCTACTCAGTCGGACTGCCCCGCTTCGATACCACCCCCCTAGCCACGACCACCGAACCTCCGCGGGAAGCCCCCGGCGGCGTGATCCTCTTCAGCGAACTGAGCAAACTGGGAGGTGCCTCCGTGGCGACCCTAGAAAAAAAAGTAGTCACCACCGGCGCTTGGGAAAACTATATCCGCGAAAGCATCGGGCGACATGACTTTCGCAGCACAAATACCACCATTAAACTCGAAGCCGCGCAAGCCACCACCGGCGGATTGCTCCGCGTGCGCCAGATCGAATTAATCAAAGTCGTGCCCGGCCCGGCAGCGGCCCCCGCCGCCGACGACTCGCCCGCCCCAGATCTAACCCCCAAACTGCAGGAACTGCGGTCCCGCTTTGAAGAAGAATTGACCGCCTCCACCGCCCCCGTGCGCCTGCAATCCACCGCCGACTTGCGCCAGCTCGAAACCGAACGGCTCACCGCCGGCGACCAGCCGGGAGCCACTCTCGCCGCCCGCGCCCGAGAACAAATCATGGCTCCCCCCGCCCCAGCCCCGGCGATGCCCGCCCCGACCGCCATCAGCACGTCCATGCCGTCCGCCCCTTCCCAAGTCGGCATGACCGGCGAAGCGACGCTCGACCGACTCATCCGCGAATACGCAGCCCAGCGCACCATCATCGAACGACCGCTTCTCGCCGCCCATGCCCAACGGCTCACCTCCCTCCGCGAACGATTGGAACAAAGACGCGACCCGGCTGCCACCGCCGTTGGAAAAGCCCTGACCGCCGTCTACGCCCAACTCACTCATCCAGAAAACCAGACGCCCGCAGCGCCCAAAAAAACCCTCCCAGCCCGAATCATCACCCCGGTCGAACTCGACGGCAGCACCGCCAAAACCAATGGCGGCGCCACCACGCTCGGCGAAGGAGCCGGCCCGGTCCACTTCGCCACCAAAGGATCAAATGCCACCTGGCCGCTCCCCCCAATGCCGGCCGGACGATATCGTCTGCTATGGAACGTGGCCTGCGACGTCGGAGCCGGCGCCATCGTACGCCTGACCGTGGATGACCTGCCACCACGGCCACTCCACATCCAGCCGACCACAAAATCAGGCGACACCATCATCGCCAACCTCGGCGAATTCACCGCCACCACACCGCCGTCCACCCTCAAAATCGAGGTCCTAGAAGTTCCCGGCCGCAGCCGAAAAGTCGGCCCCAGCTTTAGCATACGCAAAATCGTCCTCATCCCGCCAGGCGTGACCATGCCCGGACTGTAGCCAGCCCAAGCTGTTGTCCTCCGCCCCGCCTCAACGAATCAACCACTGGCACAAAAACAAGGCCGTCGACATGGCAACCATATCAGCCACCAGTCCAGCCATCAAAGCGTGCCGGATGCGCCGAATGCCGACCGCGCCAAAATAAACAGCCAGCACATAAAACGTCGTTTCCGTGCTGCCATACATCGTCGCAGCACTCAAGGCTTCGTAACTGTCGGCTCCAAATTGATCAATCAAGTTGGCCAACACCGCCTGTGAGCCACTGCCACTCAACGGCCGCATCAATACCATCGGCAACAGATCAGGAAAAGCTCCCGAGATCTTCAGACCGTCGCGCAACCAGCCAGCCAGCGCATCAATCGTCCCGGATGCGCGCAGCACCCCCACGCCAACAATCATGCCCACCAAATACGGGATAATGCGCAGCACCGTCTGAATCCCCTCTTTCGCCCCATCCACAAAAACTTCAAAAACACGCAATCCCGCCAAGGCCGCGTACAAAATAAAGAAGGTCAAAAACCCCGGCAAAACCAGACCCGAAGCCGCCATCATAAAGGCCGCCGCAGCCCCACCCCAGTCGCCAGTAGTCCAGGCCGCCGTAAACCCGGCATTCCTCAACGCCACCACCAACCCCCATCCAAGAATACCAAAAAAGGCCGCCAAAACAGCTCGCCGCCAGCCACTCAACGGCACCGGAACCGCCAGCTTCTCCGGCTCTTCCTCCTCAACCGCCGCTGCCGCTGTCGCTGCTGTCCCACCCTGACCCCGCCGCTCGTCCCTGACCGCAAATACCGACCAGTGCTGGCACACGCGCAGCACCAGCAATCCAACCACCAGTCCACACAAAGTGGCCACAATAGCCGGACCAATCACAGCCGTGGGATTCGACGCCCCTCCTTTGCGCAACAAGACCAATCCCGTTGTCGAGATCAACGTGAGCGCACTGGTATTCAGCACCAGAAACGTGCACATGGCATTAGTAGCCGTCCCCGGACAGGGATTCAGCTTTTCTAGTTGCGTCATAGCCCGCAATCCAAAGGGCGTGGCCGCATTGCCCGCCCCAATGAAGTTGGCCGCGATATTCATCATCATCGCCCCCATCGCCGGATGATCAGGCGGCACATCAGGAAAAAGCCGCCGCAAGACCGGTCCAAAAAAACGCGCAATCACAGCAATCAATCCTGACTGCTCAACCAACCGCATCACCCCCAACATCAAAGTAAACATGCCTGCCAATGGCAAGGCCACCCCCATCACCGCCTTTTCCGACCAGTCGAGAAATGCCTGCGAGACCTCAGTCGACCGGCCCGTCAACGCGCCCACCATCACGCCCGTCACGATCATTCCAAGCCAGATATAGTTCAGCATCCCACGTGGTGACGGCACCACCGCCATTCGTCAAAGAAAATCGTCCGTCCACGACGCAGGTGGGACACCCACTCATGCGACCGCCAATCATGACAAAAGTGGGTGTCCCAGATTCATCCCACATCCCAGATTCACATTGCGGGCGCCGCAATTCGCGCTCCTCTCCTTCCTGCTGATGGCATTACTCTCTTCCCCCGCCAACCAATCCCGCGTTCTGCAGGTGCGGAGTTTTCATGAGCTTGTGACCACTCCGATGATCGACGGGGTCAACGCCTTATGCTGGGAGCGGAAGTTGCCGGGAAATTTTCAGGAGCTGGTCTCGCTCCTTGAGGTCGTCGAGGGCATCATGCCGCTGGACGAGGAGCATCTGCGGAACCTACCCGCCAGCGCTCTGGGCCGGGTGGCCGCGAACATCATGCTGGATGATCTGGAACGACTTCAGGCCTTGGGCTTGGCTCCAGAATTAAACTGCATTCACGGATACCCCCGCGACGAAGCCGAAGGCCCGGTGGCCACGGATGTCTTCTCGTTTCACGTCGACAGCGCACCCGTCAGAACCGACACCTGGCTCTGCACTTACCACGGCGCGGCCAGTGAAGGCCTGGCTCATCATGAGGCGCAGCGGAAAGTCGACATACCTGCCACCCGCCAAGCCCTGCTCGCGCTCTATGGAGGAGAGGACGACCCAGACTTCTCTGCGTTTTTGCAGGATCATTGCTACGACCTCCACTACGAACCCCGGCCCGGCGCCCAACCGTTCAATTTCGGACAAGGCAACCTTTGGCGCATCGCCACGGAATGGCCTGGCAACCCGGTACCGCCCTGCATTCACCGCGCGCCCTTCACGACCGCGGCGGATCCCCCTCGGCTGCTGCTCATCAGCTGAAACGCCCCCGGCCGCGGAAAAACACCATCAGGGTTTGATGACAAACAGCCGTGCCTGTCCGGCGGGCCCGCTCGATGAAGGCCATGGCACGGCGACGTTCCGAAAATCTTCCGCCCGGGGAAGGATAACGGCGCCCTGCTCCGCCACCGGGTGCCAGCGGTGGAGGTCATCCGCCACGGCCACTCCCCACCGCACATTTCCCAAGCGGTGGCGCACTTGCAGAGCCATCGACGGCGGCCGCGCCTCCCCATCCACGCGCCGCTGCAGAGCGAGAATTTCCAGTGGATGGGCAAAGACAAATTCCAGCCCGTTGGCGACTCCATTGTCATCGGGATCCGCATCGAACGCCGCCGCTGCACCCACCAGCCCCCGCTCCGCCGCCCACACAACATAAGGATCATCCAGCACCGGAGCGACTCCCATCCCGCTCAGCGCCGTGGCCAGCGAAACCCCCGCCACCTCAAACGTCTGACTCGGATCAACCCAGCCCGCCGAAGGACTGAAAACCGTGCGTCGGCGGGACAGATTCTGGTTGGCGGTCGAAACACCAGACCCGGTCCACGCCGTCCCAGGGTCATGCCCGATCAAACCAAACACATCACTGCGCGCACCATTAATCCGAACTTCAAGTGCATCATCACCATTAAAAGAAAACCCACGCTTGATAAAAACCGCACGCCCATCCGGCGCCCCCGTGTCCGTAAAGACCGTTCCCGTCAACGCCCCAGCCAGCGCCGCGTCCGTGGCCCGCAACAATCCGTCAGCGACCAGCGCCCGCCCCGTGGCCGCATCCCCAATCACCACCACCGCCCCCACAGGAAGACGGCCCGCCTCCGCGAGCACCTCCTGAACGCCAGCCTCCGCTCCGCTCGAAAACGAAATGAGACGCAGCGGCTCGGCCGCAAAAAAAATCTCCCGCGCACTGACATTGATGATTTCCACCGCTTTCGGGGAGCTTCCGCCCGGTGTTTCCGTATACTGACTGATCAACACCCGGCCGTCGGCGCCGCCTCCTCGGGTCGACACACTGGCCAAGCCTGAGCGGTATCCGTCCGCCGTCGCCACCAGCGTGAGGCGACGGTCCGACCCAAACGGTGATCCCCTCACTACCAGAGAAAACCTCGCCGAGACCTCGCCCGCTGGGATCACGACCGGAGGGATCGGCAACAACGGGGCTTCCCGCCATGGAGCAAGAGTCACCGTCACCGCCCGGTCGCGGACCGCGGGCAGAGAGACCGTGCCCACAACCTCCGGACCGTCCGGGGAAAAACCTGCCGCCACCACGGCCGCAGGCACCGACATCTCCAGTGCCGGCGCCGGCACCAGCTGACAATCAGCCACCACCGGCAAATGATCGCTGGCCACCAGACTGAGCACCGGATCAGGCAACGCCGTTCGCTTCGGCAGCCCATCCCCCACCGCCTCGCGGCCGCTGTGATACACTTCAGCCCGCACCGTCCCCACCGCCCGCGTGAATGCACCCGCTAAAATATAGTCCAGCCGCGCATCACCAGCCCAATGATACGTCCGATCACTCACCCCGTCCGTCTGCCGGGCCGGCACCACCGCCACCCCCAATGACTCAAAGGCCGAGGCCGGAAATACCGCATAAGGCAAGACCGCCGGCCAGTCAGCCCCACCCGTATACCCCGCCGGCATCCCGCTCCCATCTCCAAAAAAAGACCCGCCGGCCACCCCAGCCGTCAGAAAACTCTCACTCTGCGGCTCGTTGATTTCTTCGTTCACATCCCCCACCACCAGCACATGCCCCGTTCTGCCATCGACTGCTTCCGCCATCAAAAATTCACGTACTCGCCACCCTTCCACCCCGCGCCGGAATTCATCAGCCCGCGCGTCCCCCTGCTTGAAATGCACATTGACTAACGCCACCCCTCCAGTCACCCCCGGCACCTCCAGCCGGACGTACAAAGGAAATCGCGTCTGCTCGCGCCGCCCAGCCACCCCGCGCCCGATCTGAACCGTGCGCGTAATCGGAAACCGGCTCGCCACCACCACACTCTGCCCCCCATGACCAAAATCCCCAGCCACATACGCCTGCGCCTGAAACCCGTCGCCCGCCGTCGCCAAATACGTCCGGGTCGTCGCAAACCCCAGCCCCGTTAATAACGCCCGCACAGCCGCAAAATGCCGCGCCGCCGAGGGAGACGCCTCCTCCACATCCACCTCCTGCAACGCAATCACATCCGGATCCAACCGCTCCAACGTCTCCCGAACCGCCCGAAAACTGGCACTGCCCTCCACCCCCACCCCGTTCTGGACATTCCACGTCACAACCCGAATTTCTACCGCCTCAGCCACCAAGCCCCCAAGCCCAACCCCCACCAAAACCGCCAGCCACCAAAGCCAGTGCCGCCAATCATGTGACAAAGGGGAAGGATAAATGTTCACCCGATCACATTACCGCTACATTCACGTCCCGCCACTCCCAGCATCAAAAATCTTCATTTCACCCTACCACCCGCCCCCGCCCCCCGTCCGTTAAGACTCGCGGCGCAGCCGGGTCACCGCCTCGGCCATGGCCCGGGAAGCCGACAGCGGCGATACAAATCCTCCTTCCGCCAGCACTTGGGATTTCACCTCGGGGAGCGAATTGACAGGCGCCACCAGATGATGAGCGAGGTCGCGGCGCAACATGGAAAGATCATTAAAGTTGTCGCCGGCGGCAAAAACATCGGCCGGACTTATCCCGAGATGGCGGCTTAATTCCCGCAGGGCTGTTCCTTTGTCAAAACTACGGTGCGTGAAGCGCAGGTAGATTGTATTCCGTTGATACCCCAGCTCAGGCCAGTGCTCGAGATGATCGTGCACAAACTCAATCACTCGAGCCATCCCTGCTTCGGTGTGAGTGATGACACCGGCGGGATCACCCGCTTCCTCAATCCACCAGCCCAATTCCTCGGTTTCGACAAACTGACGGATGTCATCGAGGACCCGTCGATGATGACGATAGAAAGTATCGTGCTGGCGTCGGGCGTCGCCATTCCAAACGCCCACGTCCACCCAACGACCGAAGGCATCGCGGGCGTAGATTTCGTGTTCCCGCGCGATAATAAAATCTGGCGGTTGGGGGATGCCATGACCGCGAACGCCTTCGAGCGTGTGGTGGAGCGATCTTCCGGTATTGATGACCCAGGCGGCGCCTTCGCGGCTCGCCTCATCGAGCTGCGCGGCCAGCGTCAGTTCGAACGACGGTGTATGATCTTTGTCGACGAGGGTACCATCGAAATCAAAGCAATAAAGTAGAATAGGCATGACAAACGGATGGCTGTCTCAGAGCAGTTTGGGCTCAAAAAATGGGGCACGGACCAGATCGGCGAGGCGCCAGAGGAGGAAGCCAAGGAGCAGGAGTTGACAGCCGTGATACGACCATCGCAGCCGGCCTGGACGCAGCGGCTGCACGGCGCGTTCGGACCATGCCATCAACGTGAAGACGAGCGGCACCCAGAGGGAAAGCATGAAGCGATCCCCGCGCCCAATCGGCGTGTACCAGCCGTACAGCAGCGCAAAAGCCGCGAACGTCCCAGCCACCATCAGGATCTGGCAGGCTAGGCTAGGCTCGATGGCCAGCCGCCCATTCGGGCAGGCTACCTGCGGCTCGTGTCGGCGCCCGGCCCATCCCAAACCGGCCGCGGCCACCGCCAGTCCGGCCACTCCGGCGAGATACAGGCCTCGCGGCTCTAGGAGCCGTTTCCATCGTTTTTCCGGTGTGCCGGCGCGGCGCCCACTGCTCCGCGGGGTCAGAAAGGTAGACACGCTACCAGCCTCCCCTATCAGGCCGTTCCGCAGCCGGACGGCCACTTCCTCCGGTTCATGCGTGGCCCAATAAGTCGACCAAGACGGCCACTCGCGAGCCGGCGTGGCCTCGAGCGACTTCCGATCAGGATGGGCCCCCATCCACGCATACCCCTCACCAAAATCATCCATCCACATCCAGACATTAGGATACGCAAAAAATGGCCGCCCCCACCGCTCGTGGCCATGCACCAATCGCGGCGCCATCACCAGCAAAAAAATCAAAGCCCAGACCGCCACCCCCACCCCGTGACGCCACCGACTCCACTCCGCTGTCGGACGCCAGAAACTCACCGCCCAACGCACCGCCATCACCCCCAACCACACCGCCATCAACGGCTGAATCGAACTCTTGGCCAGTCCCGCCAATCCACAACACACCCCGAAAACGGCATACCACCCGACCGCATTTCGCTCGCATAACTTCAATCCCACCACCCAACTCAAAAAGAAAAAAATGAAATATAACGGCTCCGGTTGAAAAGCCACCGCCCGCGGCAAAATCGCCCCCAACATCGACAAAAGAATAAAATTAACCGCCGCTCCCAGCGTCCACTCCCGCGCCACCACCAGCCCCGCCAAGGCCAGAAAAATGCCGCTGATCCAGACATTCAACCACTTGCCCCGCGTAAAAAATTCCTGATCCGCCGGCGTATGCTCCGCAAAAGTCGATTCCTCAATGACATGATCGTCCCGCGCCACCCACGCCGCCACCCACGGCCACAACGGCGCCACCACCCCGTCGGTCTGGTGAGGAAGCCGCTGCCACACCGCATGTCCCCCCCCCGCCGAAGTTTCGGAATCCAGCACCGACCGGGCCGCCAAGGCCAGCCGCATGTTGTTCTTCTGATCCTGGGCCAACGGATTCTGGTTGGTCGTCCCCATCAAGACCGCAGCCAGCCAGCCATACAACCACCCCGCCAGCACCAGCGCCACGCCAACGAAAAACCAATGACGCCACCTCATCCCAAGTCTTCCACTTCCTCCTCCTCGAGCTCGGTATCCTCCAGATCTTCTGACACATCGACTTCCGACGCGGCTTCCGCGCCCTTCTTGCCTTTGCCCTTCAGTGGTTTCGGCCGTGGATCTTCCTTCTTCTGCAGCGCCCGCCGGAGTTTTTTCAACGCGATATTCTGCAGCTGGCGAATCCGCTCGCGGGTCACCCCGAATTCCTGTCCGACTTCCTCCAGAGTACGGGGTTTTTGCCCAGCCAAACCAAAACGAGCATCAATAATCTTACGCTCGCGATCATCCAACACCGTCAGCAATCCATCCAATTGGTCATGCATGTTGCGGTGCGCCAGCATCTCCAATGGATTCTGCGCCCGTTCATCCCCAATGATTTCGCCAAATTCCGTTGTGTCATCATCGGAAATCGGAGCATCCAGCGAGGCCGGACGGAGACTAGCCGCCTTGAGCTGGGCCAGTTTGGCCCGGTCAATGCCGATTTCTTCCGACAATTCATCGTCCGTCGGCTCACGCCCCAAATCCTCGGACATCGCCATCGCCACCCGGCGCATTTTGGATATCTTATCCACCATGTGCACGGGCAGCCGGATCGTTTTCGATTGGTTGGCCAGCGCTCGTTTGATCGATTGTTTGATCCACCAGGCGGCGTAGGTCGAGAGTTTTCCGCCCTTGTTGGGGTCGAATCGCTCGACGGCCTTCATCAGACCGATGTTGCCCTCGGAGATGAGG
>JALRGB010000571.1 GCA_023253575.1 Verrucomicrobiales bacterium | reverse complement strand
AGCAGATCAGCCAGCTCTTCAGCCTCGAAATCATGCGTCGCCTGGCTCAGATAAACCAGGCAATAGGGAGCTTGCGGGTCGTTCATGCAGCATCCAAGTGTTGTCGTCCCCCTTCGATGCGTCAAGCCTGCGCGCGGGATTTGTCGGTGCGGCCTCTTCCCCCGCCTTCATTCTTCACCGGGGATTGCCGGGGTGCCCGTTCAGGGGAGCCAAGTACAGTCACTGGTTGAGGGCGGATCCTCAGGGGTGCATGGTGCTTCGTGCCTCATTTTCTGAAAATCCTCCTGCCAGTGCTCCTCGCAGCCCTGCCTCTGGGTCAGCTCCCGGCAGAAACACTGTCGTTCGCCACTGACATCCGGCCGCTGCTTGAAAAATATTGCTGGGACTGCCATGGCGATGGCATGGACAAGGGCGGACTCTCTCTCGATCCATATGAAAATGAGGCAGATTTGATCGCCGCACGGAAAAAGTGGGAGGGCATCATGTTCAATATCGACAACTGGCTCATGCCGCCGGCCGATAAAGAGCAACCCACCGCCGATGAGAGAAAACGTCTCGTGCAATGGATTGATGGTACCGTTTTCCCCGTTGATCCGGCCCGCCCCGATCCCGGTCGCGTCACGGTCCGCAGGCTGAACAAAACCGAATACAACAATACGATGCGCGATTTGCTGGGAGTCGATTTGCGGCCGGCGGACAATTTTCCTGATGATGATAGTGGATACGGTTTTGACAATATTGGGGATGTGTTGGCCATGCCGCCGCTTCTGGTCGAGCAGTATTTGGCCGCGGCCGGCGATGTGCTGGATGCGGTGATGGTGCCGGGGGGCTCCATGCCCGTCACGTGGAGCATCGCGTCGGATGCGTTTTCTGTGCCGGAGGAGGTTGGGCAGCAGCAGGATGGGCGCTTAATGTTATGGGGAAACGGCGAGGCGGAAGCAAAATCTGCTTTTCCGGTAGAGGCTGGATATCGCTTTCGTTTTCGGGTTCACGCGGAACAAGCGGGTGCCGAGTCGGTCAAAATGGCTCTCAAAATCAAGGGGCTAGAGGTGCAAACCTTCGAGGTTACAGGCACGCACGATCAGCCGCAGACCGTGGAAGCCGTCGTGCGCGTGGCCCGAGGACCCCAGACGGTGGCGGCCGCCTTCATCAACGATCACACCGAAGAAGGGGGAGACAGAAATCTTTGGATCGAGTCTATGGAAATCACCGGTCCGCTCTGGAGTGAGGAAGTTCCACTTCCAGAAAATCATCGTCGCCTGTTTACGCATGAATCAGGCACCGAAGGGAGCGAGGTCGCCACCCGTAAGGTGCTTCATGACTTCGTTAGCCGGGCTTTTCGCCGCCCCGTGCGTCCAGATGAACTGGACAAACTTGCCAATCTGGTGCAACGCGTCCGGCACATCGAGCCTCACTGGGAGGAGGCCGTGAAAATCGGGCTCAAAGCCGCGCTTGTGAGTCCGCATTTTCTTTACAGAATTGAGGCTCTGGCGGTTCCGGAAGATACAGGAATGGTCGTGGACCTCAGTGAATTCGCTCTGGCCAGCCGCTTGAGTTATTTTCTCTGGTCCTCCATGCCGGACGCTCAACTGCTGGAGCGGGCGTCGAAAAACGAACTGCGGGCCAGCTTGGCGTCGGAGATCAAGCGCATGATCGCTGATCCTAAAGCCCGTGAACTCGCTCGTAATTTTGGCGGTCAGTGGCTGGAAACCCGCAACCTCGACCTCGTGCGACCGAACCGGAAAAAATTTAACTGGGACGAGGAATTACGTCGCGCCATGCAGGCCGAGACCGAGGAGTTTTTCCGCTTCCTACTGGTCGAAAACCGCAGTGTGTTGGAGTTTCTGAGTGCCGATTACACGTTCGTCAATGAACGGCTGGCCCGGCATTACGGATTGGAGGGGGTGCAAGGCGAGGAGCTGCAAAAAGTCCAGCTTGATCCCGCCCGCCGCCGCGGGCTCCTCACGCAGGCCGCCGTCTTGACCGTCACCTCCGACCCAACCCGGACCTCACCCGTCAAACGCGGGAAATGGGTGCTCGAAAACCTGCTCGGAACTCCGCCTCCACCGCCCCCACCCAATGTGCCAACCCTCGAGTCTGCCCAAGAATTGACCGGTACCCTGCGCCAGCGCATGGAACAACACCGCTCCAATGCCGCCTGCGCTAATTGCCATGCCATGCTCGATCCCATCGGCTTCGGCTTGGAAAACTTCGATGGCACTGG
>JALRGB010000485.1 GCA_023253575.1 Verrucomicrobiales bacterium | reverse complement strand
GTTGGGCGGAACAGTGGGCGCCCATGCTCAAGCTGCTCGTGAGAGACATCGCTAGTGCGGACCGCGCCGATCCCATGTTTCCGTTTCTCCGGTGTTTCGATCCCTATGCCGGTCACTCTTGGGCTAGTGGACACGCCCGGTTCGGTGACGGGAACAACAATGAATCCTCCAGTGAGGCGGTGAATGCTTGGTTCGGATTGCTGCTGCTGGGCGAAGCCACGGGTGATCGCCCCCTGCGCGATCTGGGAGCGTGGCTCTATGCCACGGAAATTTCGGCCATCGAAGATTACTGGTTTGATGTGCGCGATGAACTGCATCATCCCGATTACACGCCGTCGGTGGTCACTATGGTGTGGGGAGGCAAAGGGGCCAATGACACCTGGTTCGGCGCCAATCCGGAAATCGTCCATGGCATTAATTTTCTCCCAATCACCGGGGGCTCGCTGTATCTCGGGCGCTGGCCAGACTACGTGCGAAAAAACTACGCCGCCTTGCTCGTGGAAAATCGAGCGGCTGATCTGGCCGCGGCCGTCAGTCAAAATCGAGACTCCTCCGTCGGAGATGGCAGTCATTTCGACCAATGGGCCGATGTGTTGTGGATGTACCGGGCGTTGGCTGATCCGGCCGGAGCCTTGCAGGCGTGGACGAGCCGTCCGTCTGATTTCAAGCCGGAGGCGGGCAACTCGCTGGCCCAAACCTATGCCTGGATCGCATCGCTGCGCGATCTTGGCTTGATCGATCGTTCGGTCTCGGCGGACACCCCTTTTGCTGCGGTCTTTCTCAAAGACGGTCAACGCACACACGTCGCGTGGAATCTGGCGGCCGTGCCCCGCGAGGTCGTCTTCAGCGACGGAGTCCGGCTGGTGTGCCCAGCCCGCGGATCGGCCATGCAGTAAACACTCTGGGGCCGCCGGGGCGGCTGCAAGCCCGTAGCCCGCAGCCCGCAGCTCCCCAGCCTGCGGGCTGGAAATCACTCAGCGCGGTAGCCGCGCCAGATCCAGACTAAGGTGTCCGCCAGCGTGTGCTCGAAAACGCGTCGGTCACAGTGGCCGGTGGCCTCGCTGAAAACAAAACGATGGGCATAGCCTTTCTCTTCAAGCGCCGCTTCCGTGCGCAGACCGGCCATCACCCAGTTGTGATACGTTTCTTCCGGATCGTTGGCGCGATTGTCGTTTTGTGAAACATGAGTGAAAATTCGCAAGGGCTTGGTTTCACTGGTCTCGATTAGCTTCATCCCTGAGTGATATTCCCACGCCCCAAGTGGATAGGCCGCCTCTTCGGGAGCATCGTCATCCTGCTGATCGACGAAAGTGCCGGAATACGCGATGATACGACGGAACCATTCGGGGCGGAACCAGCCCATGGTCAGGGCGGCTGCTCCCCCTGAACTACAGCCGATGACAGCGCGGCCCCATGGGTTGTCGGTGAAGGCAATCCGGGGATAGGCCGCTTTGATCTCGGTTTGATTTAGGACAGCCGGCAGGACCTCGTCATGAATAAAACGGGCCAGACGGTCGGATAGGGTGTCGTATTCTAATCCTCGCTGGCTGCTCTTCCCGTCATCCCCGCCATTCTCAACGGCCACCGCGATAAAGGCGGGCAGCGTGCGCATGGGATCTTTGGCCAGAGCAAGATTGTCAAGCGCGTGGCTGATGAGTCCGAGGGGGCCCGGGCCGTCATGAATCACTAATACCGGGGCCTTGGTGCCATCACGATAAGCGGCCGGTATATACACCGTGATGGTCCGCGCCACGCGCACTGGTTTCGTGCCGGGTTCAAGCGACTTGTCGGTGCCATTAAAGACGCGGCTCTCCGCCAGCGGCATACTAAATTTAAATGTCCGCCCTTTGGGCTGCCCGCGGTCCGTGAGATCAGGATCGATCGTGTACTCAGGACCAATGGTGAAACGGCCGTTACCCGTCTCTCCCGGATTTTCCGGCAGCTCGTCCGCCGCGCGCGAGAAGAAAGTGGGCGTCGCCGCCATCGCCAGTGAGTACGCCAGTATCCTTGGCCAATATGAAATCAACATGAGGCAAGCTCTCCGGCGGCTTCCTCACTGTCAATGACATCATGGTCAACAAACAGCACTTACCACTGAGCCGGAGGCAGGGAAACAACGCCTCTCGTGGCCAGCCGGTCAGGAAAGGAGTAATTGGCTCCACACTTCAGGTTTGAACCCGGCCAGAGCCCGACCCTCTCCCATCAGCAACGGCCGCTTGATGAGGTTGCCGTTTTGTGAAAGCAACTGCAACGCCTCCTCCTCACTCATGGTCGCCAGCCGGTCTTTCATGCCAAGTGCCCGATAGTCCAACCCCGAAGTATTAAAGAGCTTCCGAATGTCCCCACCCATGAAATCAAGCGCCGCTTTCAATTCCGCAAAACTGGGCGGTGTCTCGCGGATGGCCTTGACCTCGACAGCAATTCCATGGCTGGTAAGCCACTGCATGGCCTCCCGACAGGTGCTGCACTTCTGGTAAATGTAGAGAACTGCCATTCCTCAGTGTCGCCATAGCCAGCGGGCTCGCAAGATGTTCGACATCGAGGCTCGAAATGGCAGACGCCCACTTTTGTGCGGCCGTCTGCGTTTGAGTGCACGGTTTATGATGCCGTGGGTGCACTCTGGTGGTGACAAAGTGGGCGGGGCGACTTTATGTCTCGGCGTGTGGGAATATGTGAAAATTGCGCGTCCGGAGCATTGGTTGAAGAACGTGTTTATCGTCTTCGGTCATGCGGTGGCGTGGACGCTGGTGCCGTCGGTGTCTGCGGATGCGGGAATGCTGGCGATGGCGGCATTTTCCTTAGTGCCGGCGTGTTTTATTGCGTCGGTGAACTATATTTTGAATGAGATTCTTGATGCGCCTTTTGACCGGTTGCATCCGACCAAGCGGTT